>CACZTG010000210.1 GCA_902783995.1 uncultured Ruminococcus sp.
AAACTAAAAAATAAATGCTCTGCAAGAAAAAACCTTTCAGAGCATTTTTATTTAATCCTGGCGCGCGGATGAGCATTTGCATAAACCTCTTTAATATGCATGTCCATCATTTTTTTATAAAGCGCTGAGGTAGATTGGCTGCTGTTTCCGAGCATAAGCTGCACATCTTTCATTTTTGTGCCGTTTTCAAGCATATGTACCGCAAAGGTATGTCTGACGCTGTGCGGAGTAATATCAGCCTTTATGTTTGCTTTTTCCTTATATGTTTTAAGTATCTTCCAAAAGCCCTGCCTTGTGAGAGGTTGTCCGTTTAAATTAAGAAACAGCTCCGATGCCTGCGACACCACGAGCTGCTTGTTCCTTGCGTTTTTAATATATCTCGAACCCGCAAATACCGCCATATTTCCCATAGGAACAGCCCGCCTTTTACTTCCCTTGCCGCAGATTATAAATTCATTTTCAAGGTCAACCTCATCAATTTTTAAGCTTATAAGCTCCGATACTTTTATTCCCGTTGCGTACAAAAGCTCAAGCATCGCTTTATCTCTGTACCCTTTAAAATCAACTGTTTTCGGACATTCAAGAAGAAATTTAATTTCCTCCTGCGTCATAATACTTATTATGTGCTCCTCATTTTTCGGTACTTCAAGCCCGACAGTAGGGTCCTGTTCAATATATCCCGAAATAAGCGCGAAATTATAGAAGGAATGCATAGACACGACACCTCTCGTAATTGATGCCGCTGCTTTGTTTGCCCTTTGCATATGTATGACATAAGTTATAAGCATTGATTTTGTTACATCGCAAAGGTCAAAAACACCGATATCGGCAAGATATTCTTCAAGTCTTTTTATATCACGGAGATATGAATCGACTGTATTTTTTGACAAATGCTTTTCTTCGCTTAAATATGTAATATATTTTGACAAAAGCCTCGTCATATGCCTTCCTCCTTTCTTTAAATATATAAAACAAACAGCTTTAGAAGATTACCCGTTACAAAAGCATCGGTAACTGCTGCCACAACGCACACAAAAACAGAAACCGTAAAAAGCACGAAGTACTTATAAAAGACTTTATTGTTAATGTTTTTTCTCTCAAATTGTATCGCATTTACCGAAAGATAAAAAATAAGCGGTAATAGCAAAATATATTGCGGCAATATGCTCACCGCCGCAATACCAAGCCCCATAAACGCGTATGTACGCGAAAGCAATCCCACAGTATAACCCACAAGCGTACCCTTATAAATAATTACTGTTCCGTCTGTAATAAGCTTAACGGATAAAGGAAAAAACCCGCTAAGCCATACCAGAACAGCAAAAACAATAACAGACAAAAGTGATTGTTTTGCCGTTTTAAACGGATTATCCGCAGAATGCTCCGCTGAGTACCTCAAAGCGCTTCTAAACGCCTCAAGCTCACTTTGTGACACTTTTACCGAAATAAACGCTCCGACCGTTACCCCAACAAGAAACAGTGCGGCAAACAATATAACCAAAGAAATACATTCTCTTTTAAAAGTGCCACGCAGCCTCATTTATTTTTCCCCCTTTGTCCACATTTACAGTTATATGTAAAAAGAGGAAAAAATATGCAGCAACAACAAAATATCGAACATTTTATTTTGTGCGGCATATTTTATATTATACGACTTTTGGGGCTTTTTGTCAAGGTGTATATTACAGTTTTTTTACAAAAAAGGACTTTTTATAAACTTTTTGTTAAAAATAACCAAAAGAAGCAAAGCCTTTTATAAAGCCGAAAAACAGAATAAAAAAATATAGATTTTAAATTTTCCACAACATATGGTGCATGTGCTTCATAATATATTCCATATGATGTGGATTTATGACAAAACATATTTTTGTAAACATAGTTTACATAAAATTTAGTTAAATGTTACAATAAAATTACACAGTTTATTGTCCTCGCATACTTTCATATTAAGAGAGTATTTTTCTCTAAAATATATAATGTTACTTTTTTTGTTTCCTGTAACTTTGGAAATCATACTTCTCGGAGCAGAAACGGTAAAATTACGTCCCGTGTTTTTTATCTCCGTTTCAATTTCATCACGCAAAACCCTTGACAGTACAAGCTCACCAAAACTGCTGTGATACGGACCGTAAACTTTTTTTTCATTTACTATATCTGTCGATTGAAGTCCTATCCTTATAACATTAATATTGCTGCGCTTACATATTTTATAAATTTCACTGCTCACAAAAACAGCTGTTTCAAGAGAATACGGTTCATATTTGTTTTGTATATATAAATCATAAAGCCTTGTGTTTTCAAGGACGATTGTCGGATATATCCTCGTATTATCGGGTTTAAGCTCAGCTATTTTCTTTGCGCTTATAATATCTTTTTCCGGATTACTCATATAAAGTCCCGGCATTTGCTGTAAACCAAGTCTGAAAGTGCCGCGGCTTTTTATAAGCGCGGAGGCTTCAGCAACGCAGTGAGCATCGTGTCCCCTATTATTTGCCAAAAGCACCTCGTCATCCATAGACTGCACACCAAGCTCAATATCGCTCACGCCGTAATCCTCAAGATAATTTAAAATATGCGCGGAAATATAATCCGGTCTTGTAGAAAGACGGATTCCGTTAATTTTTTCCTTTTCCAGATACTCTGCGGCAATTGATAAGAGTTTTTTTTGCCGTGCTTCTTCAATTCCCGTAAAGCTTCCGCCGAAAAAGGCAATTTCAATATATCGTTCATCTTTTACCGAGTTGATTATGTTTTCAATCCGGCTTTTAATTTCATTTTCGCTCTCTCGTCTTGTTATACCTGTAATACGCTTCTGATTACAAAAACTGCAATCATGCGGGCAGCCTTCGTGAGGAACGAAAATAGGAATATTAATATGTTTCATTTTTTATTTTATTAATTGCTTCTTTTGCCGCATTCTGCTCCGCGTCTTTTTTTGAATGTCCCGTACCTGTTCCCATAACTTCACCGTTCACCGTGGCTTGCATAGTATATGTCTTTGCGTGGTCCGGACCTTTTTCACTTAAAAGCTGATATTCAATTTCACATCTGCCTTTTTTTTGTACCAATTCCTGAAAAGCTGTTTTATAATCAACTATTCCGTCATGTGCAACTGTTTCTTTTATTATATCCTGCATAACACGAAGCGCAAACTCCTTTGCCGTATTAAAATCGGAGTCCAAAAAAATAGCTCCGATAACAGCTTCAAAGGCATCTTCAAGGTTTGAATGACGTGACCTTCCGCCGCTCATTTCTTCACCTTTTCCAAGCAGAAGCATTTTACCGAGATTGATTTTATCGGCGCAGCGGGCAAGCCCGTTTTCACAGACAATTCCCGCACGGATTTTACTGAGTTCACCTTCAGGCATTGACGGATACTTTTCATAAATATATTCGCCTATTATCAGCCCTATAACACTATCCCCCAAAAATTCAAGCCTTTGATTGTTCTCCGTATGGTTTTCGTTTGAGTAAGACGTATGAGTAAGTGCTGCTTTTAAGAGTTTTGCGTTTTTAAAATAATATCCCGCAATTTCATTGTTTTTCATGTCAAACCTCCTATTCAAAATCAGCTCCGGTGCAAATGCATCGGAGCCGATTGAATGCAGCATTTTTACGCGTTCATTTCCTTGATTTTAGCCTGTGCCGCCGCAAGCCTTGCAATCGGAACACGGAACGGCGAGCATGATACATAATCAAGACCTATTCTGTGACAGAACTCAACAGATGTCGGGTCTCCGCCATGTTCTCCGCATATACCTATATGAAGTTCCGGACGAACAGGTTTTCCAAGCTTTATAGCCATTTCCATAAGCTTTCCTACGCCTGTCTGGTCAAGCTTCGCAAACGGGTCATTCTCAAAGATTTTCGCGTCATAGTAAGCGTCAAGGAACTTACCTGCGTCATCACGCGAGAAACCGTATGTCATCTGAGTAAGGTCGTTTGTACCGAAGCAGAAGAATTCAGCTTCTTTTGCTATATCATCGGCTGTAAGCGCCGCACGCGGAATTTCTATCATTGTGCCAACCTCATATTTAAGGTCAGCTCCTGCTTTTGCGATTTCTTCATCAGCAGTTTCAACAACAATATTTTTAACATATTTAAGCTCTTTAATATCACCAACAAGAGGAATCATTATTTCGGGAACTATATTCCAGT
>CACZTG010000211.1 GCA_902783995.1 uncultured Ruminococcus sp.
AGGCTCGTAAGTTATTTCTGTATCATTACTGTCTTTTTTAAGCTTAATTGTTGCGGCGCTTGCTGTGCTGTTGTCAAGAGTACAGCCTACGGGAATCACAATTTTTTCAAGAGCCGGCGAAACATTTGTCGTCTCTGTTCCCGTGTTACCGAACATATCTGTCCAGGAAACCGTACCTATCTCGGGCGTAGGCTCGTAGTACTCTAACTTTACATCGTCCATAAGAACAGACGAGCCGCCGTTTACTTTAAACATTATACCCTTTAAAGCCGTAAGCCAGCTGTATGTACGTGAGAAGCCGAAGCTTTGATGTGCGGCAATATCTGTCGCTTTGGTCGTTACGGTATGATTTGCAACGTCAAATACCATCTCAATATTATACCATTTTGATGCATTCAAAGTCTGCGTGCCTTGGTCTTTGTAAAGAATCGGAGTGCCGCCGCTGTCTTTTCCTATTAAGAATATTCTTGCTGAATCATTTGCAATATCCTGTGTATGGTCTGCGATAGCATTTACCGAAACATTTGTACTGCCTATTACGGAAGGCTTGATTTTAAAGCTTACCTTTACCTTACCGCGAGAACTCTGCGTCGTGGCATCTGCCAATATTTTGTCGTAAACCGGCATATACACAAGACCGGAGGTCTCTGTGGTTTCTTCTGTTTCGGTATCATCGCCAAGCCTTACTACCTTGTTTTGTTCAGTTTCATTAACCAAACCATAGTTTTTGAAAATGTTTTCTTCACTGTCTTTGTACGCTCTCCACGGTGTGAAACTGCCAACTCCAAAATAGCTGTCGCCCGAAACATCTTCGGCAGCATTTCCTGTTGTCACACCGGAAGTAGCTAATTTGACATTTCCGTATCCTCCAAATGTTTCGTTATATATAAGTTTTTCTCTCGTTGTCGGAGCTATTGAAACGTTATCAACATATACGGAAGATGTTACGCCGCCCATTCCAAGCGCCGACAGCTTTAAAAATCCTATTGTTTCGTCTCCGGCAAAGCTTATTGCGCTTCTGCGCACTGTGCCTTTATTCGGCTGCGAAAGCTCAACCGAATAGTAACGTGCATCACAGTTTACAATGGCTTTAACGTGATACCAATTAAAATTAAGACCGCTGCCAATCGTTCCCTGCTCTACTCCGTTATCGTAAAGAGTTCTGTAGTTACGGTATCCGAGATACATCTTGTTCTTAAAAGCCGAAATAATGTTGTGCTGAGCAACCGTAGCGTCTGACCCGCCATATGTATTCATACCAAAATTGAACTGAACCTTGTTATCATCTGCGAAACACGCTTTAAAATCAAATTCAATTTTCCAATTGCCTGTCACACTCGGCTTACCGGATTTTAAAAATCTGCCGAGACCGTATTGCTCATTGTTGCTGCCAATGTTTGGCGTGCTGATTTTTAAATAATGGTTCGAACTGTCACTTGCGTCAGCCACCACTTCTACAAACTGATAATTGGTATTGGCAAAATTACCAAGTTGTGTGTCTTTATAATAAGTTGTGTTACTTACAGGATACCAGCCTGCGCCGTACAATGCCTGCATAGTCGCCTGTCCGCCTGCGGTGCTTGTGAGTTCAAAACTGTTAAAGTCTGACGAAAAGCTGTCTCCATCCGCAAACACTGTCGGCAGCGATACAACAGCGGTACACGCCAGAACAACAGCGGTCATAACCGCGAGGCTAATGATTTTTCTTGATTTCATATTAATTCCCTCCTGATATAAATTTTAAATTTTTCCGGAAATGTAAAGCACACACTCCGCTTTTATATATTTTAACTTGCGTTAAAATCACAATCCTTGTTTTTATGAATTTTGCATAAAAAGTCACATTAATTTCTTATATTAGTATTATAACATTAATAAAACAAAATTACAAGGTTACAATCTTTATCTGTTTAGTAGATAAAATTAACCTTTTTCAAAAAATATTTTTGTGCATTTAACATAAAACACGCATAAAACCTTGATTTTAAAGGGTGACTATTTTTAACAATAATACCGTCAGCTGTTAAAAATTTCTATCTCAATTTCCTTTGGTGCGTCAACAAGGGTTTTTATGTTTCCGAGAGCGTCCCTTTTATGCTCCACCGTCACCGTGCCGTACGGCGTTGGATATTTTCCCTTTACGCGGTCAAGATTTGAAAGACAGGGTTTTATCAGCAGCTTTTTACATCCGGGTTTTATTATTCTCACACCGAGAACATATCTTGACAAAAACCATGTGGGGCCGCTCGCCCAGCCATGGCAAAGGCTGTGACGAAACTGCTTATAGCAGAATTTTCCGTAATCGCCGTGAATATCCTTTTTGCCTTCAGGTACAGGCGCGTCTATAGGCGCGGCGTTCTCTGTCCATGCCAAATCAAAATCCTCCCAAAACGTTGTCGCGCCGAAGTCAAGCATAGCTCCCCAATACTTACGTATTATTTCAAGCGCACCTTCCATATCTCCGGCTTCTGCTCTTGCCTGCAAAACA
>CACZTG010000212.1 GCA_902783995.1 uncultured Ruminococcus sp.
ACGCAGGATACTTATAGCGGAGGATGTTGATGCAAATGCGGAAATACTTGCGGATTTGCTTGAACTGGAAGAAATTGTTTCCGAACGTGCTGCCGACGGTAAGGATGCTGTTGAAATGTTTTCTTCAAAGCCTGCCGGTTACTATGACGCAATTTTAATGGATGTAAGAATGCCTAAAATGGACGGACTTACTGCCACTGCAAAAATCAGAGCGCTTGACAGAGATGATGCTAAAGTGATTCCTATTATAGCAATGACGGCAAATGTATTTGATGAGGATATTAAAAATTCCATTGAGGCGGGTATGAACATACATCTGTCAAAACCCATAGAACCGGAACGGCTGTACGAAGCCTTAGCACGGCTGATAGGTGAATGTGATAATTAAATTAAGATTTAAGTTTTTTTCAGAAAACACAAATAGGTTGAAGAACGTTTTTGATGCTGAAAATAAACTGCATTGTGACAAACATTGGGATGTCCGGGGAAACTCCCGACGACTGTATGTAAACCGACCCCGGAAAATCAGATTTTCAGGTCTGATTTTCCGGGGTAATGTCAAAATAAATCAAAGCACATATGTTTTATTAGAAGCTGTATTTTTTTACATAATCAATTATTTCGTCAATCTTACAGAAAGCAAGTCCGACGACGGTATCGGCGGCGCCGTAATATATAGCGATTCGTCCCGTTTCGCTGTCAGTAAGAGCGGCACACGGAAATACCACATTATTGCAGTCGCCCACACGCTCATAATACGCGTCGGGACCCATAATTAGGCTTTTTGTTCTGTAAAGCGTTCTCCACGGTTTTTCTTTATCGAGAAGTGCCGCACCCATAGAATACATAAAGCCGGAAGCGAAGTTGGTAACGCCGTGATAGAAAAGAAGCCAGCCTTCATCTGTTTCAATGGGAATAGGTCCCGCACCGATTTTTACACCCTGCCAGCCGTCTTTTGGCTGCATTACAAGGCGGTGCTTGCCCCAATATATCATATCGGGACTTTCAGAATAGTAAATACTTCCTCCGACGCAGTGACCTCTGCCCGTAGGGCGGTTTAAAAGGCCGAATTTACCGTCGATTTTTTTCGGGAAAAGGACGGTGTTTCTGTTATACAGAGGGTAAATATTAGGCAGCTGATAAAAGGTTTTAAAATCAAACGTATATGCAAGCCCCGATGTGCTGCCTTCTCCCTGAATAACATTGCACCAGGTGATATAATATCTGTCCTCTATAAAGCATATTCTCGGGTCAAAGCCGTAGAAGAAGCCTGCAGTTTCATTATCCTCCGTGATAAACGTAATCTGCTCACTGTCAATAGTCCAATTTATTCCGTCCTTGCTTTTTCCGACGTGGAGATGGCCTATCAGCGATTTGTCGTCAACTCTGAATATGCCGGCATAGCCGTCCTCAAACGGAACGACGGCGCTGTTTAAAACCGAGCGGGCATTTTTGGCGTTTTTGCTTGTTAAAATCGGATTTCCGTCATAACGCCATACAACATCTGTATTATCTTTTGGTCTGTCCTGCCAGGGAATGTTCGGCAGAGTGCTTCCTATAATTTTACTCATCTTTTTTCCTCCTTTTATTTTTTATATCTCGGCACCGTTTTCTTTTAAGTGCTTAATTAGCTCATCATAATTTATGTACATAAGTCCGACTTTTTCATCGGCGGCACCGTAGGATAATATCAATTCGTCATCTTTTTTAATCATTCCCGTAACGAAAATGCATGGAATATGGAATTTGCCGGGAGCCTCCCAAGGCTCACTGACAGTAATAAGTCTTTCGTCAAAATGATATATAAGCTCCGGAAAATCATTTTCACGGTCTTTAAACACCATAAAATTCTGGGTATAACCAACCTCATCATCCTGCTTTCCGTGAAAACATAAAAGCCAGTGCTTATCATCAATTCTGAGTGGCGGCGCGCTTGCGCCTATTCTGTTTGATTCCCATTTAAAAATCGGCTCAGTAAGCAAAACTTTTTTGTTTTCCGGCTTTATAAAATCGTAAAAAGTTTCCGCCGCCGAAAAGACCATAGAAGGCTTTTTTGCCGAAAGAAACGGATTTTTAAATGGTTCAACAGGTCTTTCAATCATTACATATTGCATTTTCCCGTCTATAAGTTGTTTTTCGGGTAAAAAAACAATATCTCTGTTTTCTCCGAAATCGGGGTTGGATAAATGTGTAAGATAGAAAAAAGCGTTTTCGTAATCTCTTTCTAAAAGAGCGTCAAGATTAACTTCGTACAGTACCGTGACGGTAGGGTTATCCTTTGCTGATTTACCAAACGGGTTATCTTCATTTTTAGCCCAATCCGGCACCATTCTTGTCATGCAGTTGTTCCACCATAAATTTCCGAGAGGGAAAAGCCGGCAGGCAACGGTAAGATAACATTTATCCTCAATCATAAACAGTCTGGGGTCTTCAATGCTTCCGTTTGCGCAGTTTGCAACCTTTTTGCCGTATTTGTTTGTTACATACACTTTGTCAATATCAAG
>CACZTG010000213.1 GCA_902783995.1 uncultured Ruminococcus sp.
AGTGAAGGCGTTATACCAAAACGCTCTTTAATCTGCTCTCTGTCAATTACATCTGTAACCGTGTTGCCGCCTTTTGTTGAAGTTAAAAAAATCTTTGTGGTATCACTTGCAAGCTGTAAAGCGTCTCTGTCGCCCGTTACGACATCGCATATTATACCGTCCTTTTCACACATTGAAGATATTGTTCCCAAAATATCATCTGCTTCAAAGCCCGGAAGCTCAAGCATTTTTATGTTCATCGCGCCGAGGACTTCTTTAAGGACAGGCATCTGCATATGAAGCTCCTCGGGCATACCCTTTCGGCCCGCTTTATATTCAGCGTATTTTTCATGGCGAAAGGTCGGGTGCTTAACATCAAAAGCAATACAAACATAATCCGGATTTTCGCTTTCAAGATATTTGTTCAGTATATTTAAAAAACCGTATATGGCGTTTGTAAACATACCTTTGCTGTTTGTAAGCATACGCACTCCGTAAAAAGCGCGGTTTACTATACTGTTACCGTCAACCACAAGCATCTTTTCGGGCATTTTATTTGTCTCCTATTTTCCAAGATATTTTTCTTTTTTCTCCGCCATTTTACCGCAGCTCATTTTTCCTTCGGGACAGCCTTTGCCTATGCAGGGCGGACCGGCAAGCTTAAATAATGTCGGCGCAACCTCTTTAACAAGTTTAAGCATTTCATCAGCAAGCGCTCTTATTTCCCATTGCGCTCTCTCGCAGCAGCGATGATTAAAAAAATTCAAAAGACTTCTTGCGTTGAATGTAGCAACCATTTTTGTTTCACAGGCATTTGAAAGCACATATCTTGCATCCTCAATCGCCATTTTTTCAGCTTTTTTCGCGGCAGTCACTTCGTCTGTACCGCTGTCAGTTAATTGTTTAATATGCTGTTTTTTAAGTATATCGGAGAGCTCGTTATATTTTCTTAAGTCGTCCTCCATTGCTTTATTGAAAATCGCGAGAGCTTCTTTGTTTTTAGCAATTTCGGGCGGAGTTACGAACTCAAAATGCCCTTCATTAACATACCGTTGCGATTTAACCGAATATGAGGCTATACGGTGTCTTGTAATCTGCGCAAGGAGACTGCGGCTTACGCCTTCTATGCCAAAAGTAAAGGTAACGTGTTCTATCGGGCTTTCGTGTCCGAGCCCTGCAAGCATTTCAACAAATTTCGCGGTTTTTTCTTCATCAAGCCCGTCAAGTATTCCGTCTATTGAGCTTGACGAATAACACAGCTTTGCCGCGGCAGCAACAATTTTTTCGGGATTCGGAGAGTGCGCAAGAAGTTCAACTTTAAGCATTTTTATTATCCCCTTTCAACCTTTTTCCTATAACTGTAAATAAAAATTTCGGAAGCGCCATCATTCTGCCTATTCTCGAAGGCTGTTTTAAAAGCCTGTAAAACCATTCAAGCCCAAGCTTTATAAAAATATCGGGCGCTCTTTTCGCTTTACCGCTGATTACGTCAAGCGTCCCTCCCACACCTATGGCAAGGCGGCAACCAAGCTCGTCCATATGCTCCGTTATCCAGCTTTCCTGCTTTGGTGAGCCGAGGCACACAAGGAGCAAATCCGGCTTTAAAAAATTAATTTCTTCTATTATTTCTTTTTCGCGGGTTTTGTCAAAATAACCGTTTGCCGTACCGCAAATATTTATTCCGGCAAATTTTTCTTCGATTTTCTTTTTCGCTTCCTCCGCAACTCCCGGAGCGCTTCCGAAAAAATAAACTCTTCTACCGCTTTTTGAAATATTTTCAAAAAGCCTCATTACAAGGTCAAAGCCCGCAACACGCTCTTTTAAAGGATTTTTTAATATTTTTGCGGCATATACAAGCCCTATTCCGTCCGGAGTCAGCATATCGGCGCTGTTAATTATTTCCTTAAACCGCTCGTTTTTATATGCCGACATAACAATTTCGGAATTCGGCGTAAAAATGCTGTGAAAGCCATCTTCGCTCATAAAAGTTTCCGCTTTTTTTACCGCCTCATTCATATTTATATTATCTATTTTTACTCCCAAAATATCAATTTTACTGTTTGCGTTCATATAAAGCCCTTCCTTTTCGGAATGTTTAATTTAAGGTATAAATATATTTTACCATATTTTTCTTAAAAAAGCAATACAAAACAGTGTATAAAATATAAATTTTAAGGTGTTTTCAAATCATAAAAAAACAAAAGCCGTGGAAA
>CACZTG010000214.1 GCA_902783995.1 uncultured Ruminococcus sp.
AAAAGCTTCTGTCCCCTCAGGGATAACAAGCGTGCCGTTAAGCTCGCCGTTTTCACAGTCAAAGCTTATGACAGAACCTGTATCCGCCTCGCCCGAAGCAGGGATTATCTGCGGATTATCCTTAACCGTTTCTTCCGTTACCGACCAGCCGATAGCATATACCGCTATAAGCTTTTTAAGCAGTTCTCCGGCATCTTCACTGTAACCGCCGAAATATTCCTTTAAAAGCTCTATACACATTTCGGAGCCTTGTGAAAAGCCTGCAAGTATAATTCCGCGTCCGTTATTTTCATTTTCCAAATACCAACGGAAAGCCGCCGAAATATCACTGTACGCGATTTCTTTTGCTTTTTTGCGTTCTTCCGCGGGAAGCTTATAGGCATTAAGTGACATCTGACGGTAATAAGGTGAAAACATTCTGCCGGTTTCCTCGTAAATGCCTTTTTCCATATCAAGAGCGCTTACAAATTTTCCCTTGAGCTTATCGTTTAAATCAAAGGAATTTGTTTCGCTTATTGTGTCAACTAACGGACAAATAAGAAAAACGTCAACCTCCTTATCCTCACCCTGCTCAAAATATGCCCAGTTTGCGCGGTCGCTGTAATCAAGCGTGCCGGCTTCTTCCGCTTGCGCTGTTGCCGGAAGCAGCAAAATCACAATCAACAAGAGCGCAAAAATTTTTCTTGATTTTAACATAATTAAAACTCCTTCTTAATTTATTAACTTTCGCAAAGAAAAAAAGACTTTTCCCAATTATATAAATTATATCACTTTCATTTTCATAAGTCAATAAAAGATTCGTAAAACCGGCTAAAATATCAGCGTATAAAGCTGCTTTGTTTTTTTCATCTTGCATATTTTAAACTTATATGTTAAAATATAACCGTAATATAAATCCGGAGAAAAAAATATGAAACAGAAATTTTATTTATGTATTGACCTGAAAAGCTTTTACGCCTCGGTAGAGTGCGTGGAACGCGGGCTTGACCCCATGACCGCAAGGCTTGTTGTCGCGGACCCCGACCGCGGTGACAAAACAATCTGCCTTGCTGTAAGCCCTGCCCTTAAAAAGCTCGGCGTCAAAAACCGATGCAGGGTGTTTGAAATACCTCAAAACATTGATTATATAACAGCTCCTCCCCGAATGAAGCTGTATATTGAATACGCTGCCGAAATATATTCCGTATATCTTAACTATATCGCGAAAGAAGACATACATGTTTATTCGATTGATGAGGTTTTTATTGATGTGACGGATTACCTTTCCCTGTATTCCGCAAGTCCGAAAGAGCTTGCAGTAAAGCTTATGAACGAGATAAAAAACAGGCTCGGAATACGCGCCGCCTGCGGTATAGGCACAAATTTGTATCTTACCAAAATCGCCCTTGACATAACCGCAAAGCACTCTCCCGATTTTATCGGATATTTAGACGAGGAGCTTTACAAAAAAACATTATGGAAGCATAAGCCGATTACCGATTTCTGGCGTGTCGGCAAAGGTACGGCAAAGCAGCTTGAAAGCCTCGGAATATATACTATGGGTGAGCTTGCGGCAGCAAACGAAGATTTGATATATAATAAATTCGGCATCGACGCGGAGCTTCTGATTGACCATGCTTGGGGCGTTGAGCCTACAACAATTGCGGATATAAAGGCATATAAATCAAAAACAAACTGTCTTACGTCGGGACAGGTTTTAATGCGTGATTACAGTTTTGATGACGGCAAAATAATTATTAAAGAAATGATGGACTCTTTATGTCTTGAAATGACGGATAAAAACCTTGAAACAAAATCGGTAACTTTAACCGTAGGATATTCAAATTCTCTTAAAAAAACAGCCGCTCACGGAACAATATCCGTCAATTCACCAACAAACGCCTATACTGTATGGATAAAAAAGGCAGTCGAGCTTTACGAAAAAATCGTTGAGCCGAAATATGATATCCGCAGGATAACAATTTGCTGTAATAACGTTACGGAAGAAGGAAGCGAAGTACGTCAGCTCAGCCTTTTTGAAGATGAAAACAAAGGGCTTGAAAAAAACAAATCGCTTCAAAAAGCACTTGTCGATATAAAAAAGGCATATGGTAAAAATGCCGTATTTAAAGGAATTGACCTTGAAAAAAACGCAACAGGTCTTGAAAGAAACAGGCAGATAGGAGGACATAAAACCGGTGAATGACAAAAAAAGAGAAAAAATGCCTATAAGCGAAAGAGCAAAGCAGTTTGCGCCGTTTTCACCGCTTTCCGGCTTAAATAAGGCGCTCCGTGAGCGTGAAAAAATTTATACCCCGAAAGAAGAACTTTCTCCGGAAAGTGCCGAGGAGCTTTCGGCTAAGCTCGGTATGCTTGAAAAGGGTATGCGGGTTAAGCTTGTTTATTATTCGGACGGTACTTATGTTTCGTGCGAGGGAATTGTAACGGCTGTCGATAAAATAATGAAATATGTAACAATTGTAAAAAACACGGTCCGGTTTGACGATATTTATGAAATTTGCCGTATTACACAATAAAACGGTTTTTTTGTCTATTGATTTTTACAAGCATTTGCTGTATTCTTATTTCCGGAAAGAATACAGCTTTTGTTGTAAAATCAGAAAAGAGGTTATAAAAATATGAAGGTAAAAATCGGTATTGTCGGCTTTGGCGAATTTTCATTCAGCTTTATGGATTTATGGACACATCATCCGCTTATCGACAAAGTTGTCTGTGCGGAATTTCTTCCCGAACGCCGAAAAAGCGCAGAGGAAAAATACGGAATAAAAACGTATGAAAGCTATGATGAAATGATTGAAAAAGAACCCGACCTTAACTGCGTGGCTGTTTTTGCGCAGCGCCATCAGCACGGTCCCATGGTTATTGACGCCATGAAAAGGGGCAAGCACGTTTTTTCCGCCGTACCTATGGGAATTACGGAAGATGAGGTTTTTGAAATACTAAAGCTTGCTGAAGAAACAAGGCAAATTTATATGATGGCGGAAACCTGCTATTATTTCCCGTGCGCGGTCTGGTGCAGAGAAAAATTCAAAGAAGGCGCTTTCGGTAAATTTGTCTATGGCGAATCGCAGTATTATCACGACATAATGGATATGTTCGGCTCGTTTGCCGCGCAGGGTGACAAATGGAAACGCGTTGCGGGAATACCGCCTATGTTTTATTCCACCCACTCAATGGCAATGCTGTTTTCGGCTATTGATGACTACCCTGTTGACGTTACCTGCTTTGGTTATGAGGACACGCAGGGCGATGATATTTACGGCGTCGGCAAGAACGATTGGGACAACCCATATTCAAACGAAACAGCTATACTCCATATGAAAAAAGGCGGCATTGCGAGAATAAACGAGTTCAGGCGCTGCGGAAATGTACGTCCCACGTCATATATCACAGGTCTTTACGGCGATACGGGCGCATATGAAGGAAGCGGCAATCAGCATTTGTTCAGCAGAAACGATGCTTACAACAACAAAGAATTTACGTCAACAGATGTCAGCGATGAAATAAATACATTCAATTTCCTTGCGGATAAAGATAAATTAAAAAACGGCGAAGGCAGAACAGACTATAAATATATGAGCGGATTTTCAAGGGTGCATAACACAGCGAGACTCCCGAAGGAGTTTTTGGATATTGAAAAAATATCTCACTATCCGACAGGCGTTGTGGGACATAACGGCTCACATCCTTTTTTGGTAGATGATTTTGTACGCGCGGTCATAACAGGAAAGCTTCCGCCCGTTGACCCGTGGATGGCGGCTCATTATACGATTGCGGGTATATACGCACACAAAAGCGCGGTATCGGGAGCAAAAACGCTAAAACTTCCGGAAATAGGCGAAGCGCCGTCAGATTGGGAAAAAATTGACTTTAACGATATAAAATATTAAAAGTTTATCTGTTTATGAAAGCGGGCTGTGATAAAATGATTTCGTTTTGTCACCGCCCGCTTTTATTTACAGTTGCATTTCCGAATGTCTTTTTCTGTACTCCGAAGGCAAAATACCATATATTTTTTTGAAGGTTCTCGAAAAATAGGCGCTTTGTTCAAAGCCGCATTCAATACATATCTGGGTAATCGGCTTATTTGTATGCACAAGCATATTTTTAGCGACCTCACACCTGTAAATATTTATATGGTCTATTATTGTACAGCCCGTTGTTTCTTTAAAAATCCGCGCGAAATGAAACTTGCTGTAGCCCGCTTTACGCGCAAGCTCGTCAAGCGTTATTTTCTTTTTAAAATTACCGTTTATATATTCTATCGTATCAAGAATGGCGTTATGGTTTTTTTGATTTTTAAAAAATGTCTCGTCCTTTCGAGAAGAATATTTTTTACACATATAAATAATATATTCAAGTATGCTTTTTCTCTTGTCGGGAACAATATAATCATCATCGCCGCCACTAAACAATACGGCAATATTTTTTATTAAATCTTCCGCTTTTTTGTCCCGTATTTTTTCTTTAAAATCCAGCTTTTCAATATCAATCCCGTTTTCTTTAAAAAAAACGTTGCATATTATAAGGCAATAGTATTTTATATTTTTATGAGAAAAAATACTGTGTATATGCTTTGAATTAACAACAACCATGTCGCCCGCTTCCATAGGAATGGCGCCCGAATCCATATACACAAGCCCTTTTCCTTCAGTGCAAAACAAAAACTCGGTATTCAAGTGCCAATGAGAATATATCCTTTCATCATTTTGCAGATAATCCGTAAAAAACCAGAAAGGAGTTAAAGAGTCTGTCATTATATGCGGTTCGTAAATTGATTTTAACATTGTTCCTCCCGAAAATAGCAAGATTGTGCAACAGAAAAGCAAAAAAACAAGTTGATATTATGGTAGCTTTATTATATAATAAAAATAATAAAAATGCAATATTTTTTTAAAATTGCGTAAAAAAACATTCATAAGAAAGGCGTGACTGATTTATGTACAAATTTCCGTTAGGAGTAATTACAAATTCCTTCAGGCTTCCTACGTATGAAGCAATAAAAGCCGCAAAAAAACTCGGTGCCGAAGGAATACAAATGTATGCCGTAAAAGGTGATACTTCTCCGCAGGCGCTTACACCCGAAAAACGCCGTGAGCTTCTCTCGTTTGTTAAAAGCGAAGGGCTTCGCTTTTCGGCTTTATGCGGCGATTTGGGCCGTGGTTTCGGCAATAAAGAGTTAAATCCCGAACTTATAGAACAATCAAAAAGAATTATCGACCTTGCGAAAGAGCTCGAAACAAATGTAGTCACAACACACATAGGCGTTGTTCCGGCCGACAAAAATCACGAAAGGTATAAAATTATGCAGGAGGCATGCTTTGAGCTCAGCTCATATGCCGACTCAATAGACGCTCATTTTGCAATAGAAACCGGTCCCGAGCCGAGCGCCGTTTTAAAAGAATTTCTTGACTCTCTCGGCTCTAAAGGTGTAGCGGTAAATTTAGACCCCGCAAACCTTGTTATGGTTACGGGTGATGACCCCGTCAAGGCTGTATATAACCTTAAAGACTATATTGTTCATACACATGCAAAGGACGGCGTGATATATAAGCTCTGCGACCCCGAAGTGGTTTATAACGTTGTACCGTCCCCCGAAGATGTGGTTTGCGAAAAGGATTATTTTGATGAGGTACCTCTCGGAACGGGCAGCGTGAATTTTCCGAAATATCTTGCCGCGCTTGAAGATATAGGTTATAGAGGATTCCTGACAATTGAACGTGAGGTCGGTGAAAATCCCGCGGCAGATATAAAAACAGCGCTGGATTATCTTAAAAGCATTATTAATAAATAATTTATTGAAAGAAAGGATTTTATCAAATGGAGCAAAAAATTAAAATTGCCTTAATCGGCGCGGGAAACATAGCGAAAACTCATATAAGAGCGTACAAATCCGTACCGGAGGTTGAAATTGCCGCAATATGCGATATTAATAAAGAGGTTCTTGAAGCTACCGCCGAAGAATACGGAATTGAAAAAAAATATTTAAGCGTTGATGAACTTCTGGAAAATGAAAAAGAGCTTGACGCCGCCGATGTATGCGTGTGGAACTGCAATCACGCAAAATGTGCGATTGCGGCACTTAACGCCGGACTTCATGTGCTTTGCGAAAAGCCCATGGCTTATTCCGTAAGCGAGGCTGAGGAAATGAAAGCCTGTGCTGAAAAGAACGGTAAAATTTTAATGATAGGCTTTGTTTCCCGTTTTTCACCGGGCGCGAAAATCTTAAAAGATTATATTGACGCCGGCTATCTCGGAAATATTTATTACGCTAAAACACAGTATATAAGGCGTCACGGCAACCCCGGCGGCTGGTTCAGTGACAAGTCACGTTCGGGCGGCGGTCCCGTAATTGATGTAGGCGTACATGATATTGACAGAGCAAGATACCTGATGGGGCTGCCAAAGCCCGTATCGGTGTATGCCGCAGCCTTTGATAATCTCGGTGCTCGCAGAGATTTAAAAAACGATGTGCCTTACAAGCCCAAAGACGCGACTGACAATGATATTTGTGATGTTGAGGATTTCGCGACCGCAATGATTCGTTTTGATAACGGAGCAGTGATTCAGGTTGAAACAAGCTTTGATATTAACCTTCCCACGCAGTACGGTATGACGCTTTGCGGCGATAAGGGCGGAATGAAGGAAAGCGATACGGAGCCTGTACTGTACACCAATTTAAACGGCTTTATGACAAACGTTAATATCGACACCTCATGCTATAAAGAAGGAAAAAGTGAGTTTGAAGGCGAAATGAGGCATTTTGCCGATTGTATTCTCGGAAAATGTAAGTGTATTCCTACAGCCGAGGACGGGCTTATAATTATGAAAATCGTTGAGGCCATTTATGAATCGGCAAGGACAGGACATGAAGTAATCATTAAATAAACGTGGATTTTTTAAGGAGCAAAAAAAATGGTAATAAAAAACGGCAGAATTTTAAGTGACATATTTGAGTTTGTAAATGCGGATATACTCGTAAATGATGATAAAATTGAAAAAATTTCTTCTCATATTAACGGCAGTGACATCATTAACGCTGAAAATCTTTATGTACTGCCGGGGTTTATCGATTCACATTTTCACGGCGCGGCAGGTCACGATTTTATGATGCCCTCGGAATCTTCATATGAAGCTATATCGGAATACGCGGCAAAAAACGGAACCACTTCACTGATTGCAACCATTGAGGCCGCACCGCATGACGAGATGATAAGCGCTGTAAATTTTTACAATGAGCATAAAAATGGCGTAACCGGAGCAAAGTACAGAGGTATTCACCTCGAAGGACCTTTCTTTAGCACAAGCAAAATCGGCGCATTTGAGCCGGGGTGTTTCAGAAACCCCGATATTGATGAGCTCAAAAGCTTTATTGAAGCCGCAAAAGGAGAACTAAAAATCATATCTCTTGCTCCCGAAACAGACGGAGCCGCTTCTGTAATAAAAAATGCAGTAAGCAAAAATATAACCGTATCAATGGGGCATACAGACGCAAGTCTTGAACAGGCAAATGAAGGCGTAAAAAACGGCATAACAAGGGCAACACACACATTTAATGCTATGAGTCCTTTGAATCACCGCGCTCCAAACGCCGTAGGCTGCGTATTGACAAACAAAAATGTAAACTGCGAACTGATTTGTGATTTTTATCATGTCCACCCCGCGGTCTGTAAATTGCTTTTCACTGTTAAAGGCTCCGAAAAAATAATAATGATTACGGATTCGGTGCTTTGTGCAGGCTTGCCGGACGGTGAGTTTACGGATTCAAGCGGTCAGAAATATCATGTAAAAAACAAGCAGGCACGTCTTGAAAACGGAACAATATGCGGCGGAACAAGCTGTCTTATTGACGGAATAAAAAATCTTGTGAGTATCGGCATACGGCTTGAGGACGCAGTTAAGGCGGCAAGCATAAATCCCGCAAAATCCGCGCGCATAGACGATGTAACCGGAAGCATTAAAGAAGGCAAGTACGCCGATATTGTAATATGCGACCATGATTTGAACATAAAATACGTTTTTGTAAACGGCAGACTTGTTTATAAAATGGAAAATTGAAAATGGAAAATAATGCAAAATTCAGAATTATGTGCCATGTCCCCCGGATGTTTTTTTCGTGTAATTTTTTATAAAATTATAGCAATATTTTGTTTTCCTATTGACAATTTCACGCTGTTGTGGTAAATTAGAATCCGGAAAACCGTTAAAAACGAAAGGAGAATAAAAATGGCAAACATACTCGATGAATTCAAAAATCTGAAAAAAGAAATTAAAAAAGTTGACAGAAGCAACAAACTTAAAGTTGCGATTGTCGGAACGGGCTGGATAGCAAAATCTCATATTCAGAAGTATTTACAGATGGAAGATGTTGAAATTGTTGCCGGCTGTGACCTTATCGAGGGCAAAGCGGAAAAGCTTTATAAGGATTGCGGTATTGAGGGTGCAAGGTTTTACACAAGCGACCTTGAAATGTATAAAAATGAGGAGCTTGACGCAGTAAGTGTTTGTACATATAATGCGACTCACGCGGAGTGTGCCATAAACGCGCTTAATGCCGGAGTAAACGTGCTTCTTGAAAAGCCGATGTGCGTAACAACGGAGGAAGCGGTTGAAATAATAAGAGCCGAGAAAAAAAGCGGCAAGGTGCTTTCAATAGGTTTTCAGCCGAGGTTTGACAATGATATGAAGCTTGTCAAAAGAGTTGTGCAGTCGGGTGTTCTCGGAAAAATATATTACATACAGACAGGCGGCGGCAGACGTCAGGGAATACCTTTCCCCTACGGAACGACATTCATTGACCCCAAAACAGGTGTTATCGGCGCAATGGGAGATATAGGCTGTTATTCGCTTGATATGGTGCTTAATTCAATAGGTTATCCGAAGCCTCTTACGGTTACGGGCTATACGTCCGCTTACGCGGGCACAAATCCCAATTATTCGGGATATGTTAAGGCAGGACATCCCGAATATGCGAAGGTGTTCGGCGTTGATGACTTTGCCGCGGCGTTTGTAAGGCTTGAGGGTGATATTATTCTTGATTTCAGAATTGCGTGGGCGGAAAATATCGACTCTCCCTGCGATACAATTATTTTAGGCTCCGAGGGCGGTCTCAGAATACCCGCTACAGAGTGCTGGAACGGTTCTATAGGCGGCGATATGACACTTTATCACACTGTGGCAAACGAGCTTGTTGAAACGGTTATTCCGCGTTCGTCGGGAGAAAGGGTTGACTGCTTCTATGAAAAAGTACGTTCCTTCCTTGACGCCGTTCATACGGGCGGAGAAGCGCCCGTACCGTCATCGCAGATACTGTACAATCAGGCTATTATCGACCATATAGTTAAATCCGCAAAGCTCGGCAGGGAAATTACGGTTGAGATACCGGAAATATAAAATGAGAGAGGACTGATTTAAAATGACAGAGCTTAAATTTGGTTTACAGCTTTTTTCCGTCCGTGACGCTATGCAAAATGACGTTGAGGCTACGCTTAAGGCCGTTTCTGAAATGGGGTACGATTGCGTTGAGTTTGCGGGATATTTCGGCAAAACCGCCGAAGAAATTAAAGCTATTTGCGATAAGTATAATTTGACACCTGTTTCGGTACATCAAAAATATGACGTATTTTTAAATGAGCCGGAAGAAAACGTTAACTATTTAAAAACTCTCGGAGTTAAATACTGCGCGATTCCGTGGGTATCGGGCGAGGATTGGAGCAACAATTACGATAAGCTTATATCCGATATGAAAAAAGTAAGCGCGCTTTTAAATGATAACGGAATAAAACTGCTTTACCATAATCATGATTTTGAGTTTTATATAAAGCATGGCGACGACAATGTTATCGACGCGCTTTACAAAGAACTGCCGGCGGACGTTATACAGCCTCAGCTTGACCTTTGCTGGGTACATTATGCAGGAAAAAATCCTGTTGATTACGTAAAAAAATACGGCGACAGAGAAGAAGTCGTACACATTAAAGACTTTATATGCAAAAATCTTGCGGCAGGACCCGTATATGCGCTTATAGACGAAAAAGGCAAGGAAAGTGCCGTAAAGCGCGATACAAAGAGCGACGGCTTTGAGTTCCGCGCTATAGGCTACGGCAGACAGGATATAAAAGCTATAATGAAGGCAATCGAGGAAACAAAAATAAAATACGTAATTGTTGAACAGGACGGTCACTCTACAGAAAAAACAAGTCTTGAGGACGCAAAGGACAGTATTGATTATCTTCGTTCAATAGGCTACTGAAAAAATTGAAAATTATTCAACGCTTGCTGTCGGGGCGTTAAGAGTTCTGACAAACCCGGTCTTATGCGGGGCGCGTTTATGATTTTTTAATTTATCGGTTTTTCATAGCTTTTAAGCTGTTTTTGTAAAAAATCGGAGCGGTTTCAATGTAAACCGCTCCGATTTTTGCTTTCTGCCATTTAAACCTCTGCCGTACCTATCAGCCTCATATCATTTTATCCGTGATAAAGCTTTTTGCTTTGATACACCGGCTCACAGGTAAGGTTTGTACCAAGCTTTCTGAAAACCGAGCTGTCAATCTGCGAAAGAATTACCGAGGAATGAACCTCTGTTCCTTTAAGGCGCGGCAGCATATCAAGCGCTTTTTTCGCGTATTCGCTTACGGTCGCCGAAATTGAAAGCGCTATAAGTGTTTCGTCGGTATGCAGCCTCGGATTGTTATTTCCGAAATTTTCGGTTTTAAGCTTTTGTATAGGCTCGATAACTTCGGGAGAAATAAGTTTAATTTCCTTTTCAATACCCGCAAGAACCTTTAATGCATTTAAAAGCGCTGCAGCCGAAGCTCCGAGAAGCTCCGTTGTTTTGCCAGTAACGATTCTGCCGTCCTCAAGCTCAATTGCCGTAGCCGGCGCGCACGTTTTTTCAGCGCGGTCATTTGCCGCTTTTACAACCTTTCTGTCGTCAACGCTTACTCCCGCCTGTTTTAAAATAAGCTCCAGCTTATATACGGCTTCTTTATCTATTATGCCGCTTTGCGCGTCACACATTGTATGAAAATATCTGCGTATTATCTCTTTTTTCGAGGCTTCTCTTGTCACTTCATCATCACATATGCAAAAGCCTGCCATATTAACGCCCATATCGGTAGGCGATTTATACGGGCTTTCACCGAGAATTTTATTGAACATAGCGTTCAGTACAGGGAAAACTTCAATATCACGGTTATAGTTTACCGTTGTTTTTCCGTACGCCTGAAGATGATACGGGTCAATCATATTGACATCGTTAAGGTCTGCCGTCGCCGCTTCGTAAGCAAGGTTTACAGGGTGGTCAAGCGGCAGATTCCATATGGGAAACGTTTCAAACTTCGCGTACCCGGCATTTATGCCACGCTTATGCTCGTGATAAAGCTGCGAAAGACAGGTCGCCATTTTACCGCTTCCGGGACCGGGAGCGGTTACAATAACAAGCGGTCTTGTGGTTTGTATGTAGTCGTTCTTGCCGTAACCTTCATCACTTACAATAAGCTCAACATTTGCCGGATAACCTTCTATCGGATAATGAATAAACACCTTTATACCGAGAGATTCAAGCTTTTTCTTAAAATTCGCGGCGGCTGTCTGACCGCTAAACTGCGTAATGACAACGCTGCCCACATACAGTCCTATTGTTCTGAAAGCGTCAATAAGGCGCAGGACATCAAGGTCATAGGATATATTGTAATCGCTCCTGATTTTGTTTTTTACAATATCAAGCGCTGAAATCGCGACAACAATTTCAAGCTTGTCCTTTAAATGAAGCAGCATCTTAATTTTGCTGTCGGGTTTAAAACCGGGCAGCACTCTCGAAGCGTGAAAATCGTCAAAAAGCTTGCCCCCCATTTCAAGGTAAAGCTTATCACCGAACTCAGCTATTCTTTTTTCAATCTGCTCCGACTGCATTTTAAGATATTTCTCATTATCAAACCCTATTTTAAACATATGCCATTACTCCCTTAACATCTTAAATTTCAAAACAAATATTATTTTATCATATTATCCGATTTTTTTCAACACTTTTTTAATTTTTTCTTGATTTTTATCAAATCGAAAAAAACACAACATATCATAAAGCAAAAAAATAATTGACAATACAGATTTTTTATTATATAATATATAATATATAGTATAAATTATGGGAGATACCGTTACGAACAAATATGACGGACTTTGTAAATGTATTATTATCGTACCGGCAGTTTTCCGTTAAAAGGTTTTAACTATACGAAAGGGAAAGGAAGGGAAAAACGTGAAAAAGTCAATGAAAGAAATCCTTCTTTTTAATACTTCTTTGATACAGGATTTGAAAAGTATTCGTACACAGATTATTAACGAAAATCGGAAATTCGCTGTGAGATGGCTAATTGTGGAGTTTCTCTATGGCGCTTTTTGTCTTTTTATGTCTTTTTATGTAGAGCGTTTTACATTATGCCGCAACGCTTACATTGTGGTCATGGCAATTTCACTGTTGGCGTTTTTCTATACGAAGCTTTTGGCGCGGAAAAATCCGCTGCATATATATTTATCCATGCTTCTCAGCTACATTGGGCTTTTCGGCGTGGGACTTATGATTGCGCGCATTCTGCTTAAAAACGGCTTTTCCGGAACGATTATGGTATTTGCCTCCGGGCTGATTGCTCCGATTATGTTCGTGAGCAACCTTCTGCTGAATATTCTTGTTGCCCTGCTTTATATCCTTTCCGCCGTTCTTTTTATGAAGGGGCTGCCTGTCGATATCTATAATTGGTGCATTACAAATGTTGCCATTTTTTCTTCCATGGGCGTTACCATCGGATATTTTATCAATACGACGAGGTTTGAGCGTTACGTTTTTGCCGAATCTGCCAGCAAGCTTGCCGAATCAAACGCAAAGGTCGCGGCATTACAGAAAAAATACGCCTATTACGACCCGATGACGGGGCTTCTTAACAGACGCGCCTATTCCGAAAAGCTCGAACAGTACGAAAAGGAAATACCCGCGGATTGCTGTGTGGTTATGGTTGATATAAACGGTCTCAAGAAAATGAACGACACCAAGGGCCATGCCGCAGGCGATGAGCTTATCATCGGCACCGCGGAATGTCTGCGCTCATGCTTCGGTGAAAACGAAATGATTTACCGTATCGGCGGCGACGAGTTCTGTGTGCTGATGAACGGAACGAAAGACGAGGTGTCGGAGTGCCTTACAAAACTTAACGAGGCATGTACGGACTGGAAGGGAAAATACGTTGACGGCATTTCCGTTTCCTACGGCTTTTCGGCTGTCGAAGAATTTTTAGATATAGAATCCCTTTTGAAAGCCGCAGATGAGAGAATGTATGCGTTAAAAAACGAGCATTATAAACTAATCGCAGACGCATAACGGGTAAAAATGATACAGGCAGAGACTGATGACAAAGTCATCAGTCTCAGAGCGCTGACAAACTCGGTCTAACGCAAGCAACTTTATTATTTTAAAACCCGTAACATTTTTTTAATTTTTTTTCTTTGTTTTA
>CACZTG010000215.1 GCA_902783995.1 uncultured Ruminococcus sp.
ACAGGCAAATCTCCTATAAGATAAAGCCCGTTTTTTGATATGCCATCAAGACCGATATAATCCACATTTGTTATATTTACGTTTGAAGTATATGTAGGGTTAGAGTTTGTAATTACATATGCCCATAGTGAAATGGAAATCGCAAGGGCAAAAACAGCTTGAAGAATTTTATTTTCAAATAATCTTTTCATATTTTTCCTTTAACCCTCCCTTTAAGCCAATTTTTATTTTCGTTCTGAGCTTCGGATTCAACAAGAAGCTCAGTAAGTTTCTTATTGAGGATATCCGAGGTCAGACCACGTTCAATAACGCCTTCCGTCGCAACAGATATCTTTCCCGTTTCTTCCGAAACCATTACGGAAATAGCGTCCGAAACCTCCGTTATACCAATACCTGCCCTATGTCTTGTCCCCATTTCCTGGTCAAGACTTTCAAGCCCTGTCAGCGGCAGATAACAATTCGCGGCGGAAATTCTGTTCCCTCTGATAATTACCGCGCCGTCGTGAAGGGGCGTATTCGGATAAAAAATATTCTGTAAAATCGCACTTGTAACAATAGAATCAACAGGAGAATACTGACCTATCAATATTTCATTAAGGTTCGTTTCCCTTTCAAATACAATTATCGCGCCGGTTTTTTTAAGCGAAAAAATATGTACGGCATGGCAAACCTGCGAAATTGTTTCGTTTGTTTTTTCAAAATTATTTTCATTTGTTTTTAAAAGATTACCGAAAACGTTTCTGCCGACATTTTCAAGCGCATTGCGAAGTTCGGGCTGAAAAAGTATAATAACCGCAATAAGACCGACCTGTATGGTATTTCTTAAAATATAATTTAAAGTATTGAACCTGAAAATATCGCTGAACAGCGTAATTAAAAGAAGTATTGCTATACCTTTTATAATCTGTGCGGCTTTTGTGCCGGTAACAAGCCGTATAAGTTTATATATAAGGTATGTTACAAGCAAAATATCAATAACATCGGTCAGTTTTATTCTTGAAAAAAAATCAAGCACAAAATTAATAATAAAGCTCATTTTTTATACCTCCTGTTCATCAAATTTATTCATAACAATACCCATCATAAGCTTTGGAAAAAATGAATTTGTTCTTTTCGGCAGCTTTTTGCCTTCTTCGTTCAAATCAAAATAAGCGGAGGCTGTCATCGGGTTAAGATAGAAAGCATATTGTGCTTCTTCTTCTCTCACACTCTTTTCGGCTTCATACATGCTTGTAGTAAAAGCGATATGTTTTTTTGAATTTTCATCATTTATACCAAAAATTTTATATAATATTTCATTATGTAAAATTTCCGCGTCGGTCATGTTTTGAGGCACTTCGTTTTTTGGAGTTAAAATATAGTAATAATCCTTCCCGCAGAACATAGCTATTGCGTGATTTTCCTTTTCCGATAAAAGCTTCGCCTCAATTTTATCACAATCGTAATCTCTGATATATGATTTTTCAACATTAAATTCAGAGGATATTGTATCAATAACAGCATCGGAATCGTAACCCTGTTTATTTTTTATAATTCTGTGTACCGCAAGCACAGAAGGAGCATTGTCGGTTATGGGCATAAGATTCATCATAACATAATTAAAGCTTTCTTTTCCGCTGTATTCAACAACTTCGCTTTTCATTTTGTTTTTATAGTTTACAGCGGTTTCATACCTTACATGACCGTCCGCAATAACAAGCTTTTTATTTTTAAAAGCTTGTTTTATATTTGTGATTTTTTCAACGTCCTTAATACGCCATATTCTGTGCGTAATATCATAAACATCTTTAAAATCAATATCAGGCGCCGCAGATGTTTCAAGAAGCCGCGCAACAGACTTGTCTTCATCACGGTAAATTGAAAAAATACTGCTGAACTCCGTTTCGGTCGCGCGCATAAGATTATACCTGTCACTTTTATACGCGTTATACATTTTATAATTTGTCGTTTTTCCGGTAATAATATCTTTATCTTCAAGCTTTACGGAGCAGATAATTCCACGGTTTTTAATGATTTGTCCGTTTATAATATACTCTTGCTCATAAATGTAAATACAGTTTTTCTCATCAGCCTTTAAAATACCGGTTTCAAGCCATTTGCGCAAGGTCTCGGCAGCCACGGTATATTTTTCGTCATTTTTTTCCGAAACTGATGAAGGATATTCGAGTCGTATTACATTAAAGGGATGAGAAGCGTAAAATTTTTTAATTGTATCCTCCTCGGCAGAATGACAATGAGGAGCGATAACGGAGGACATATCGCCGACAATGTCACTGTCATAAAGAAGGCCTTTAAATTCTTTTATTTCCGCCATCAAATCATACCTTTCTTAAAATGGAAATTTTTTGTAAAAATTCAATATGTTAATTTAATATATTTTTACAGTCTGTATATAATAATAATGCCGCAGGCAAAACTATCATTGGAGGGATTAACGATGGTATCAATGAAAAATTTTTATACCGGAATGCTTACCGGTGTCGCAATCGGCGCTGTTGCAGGCATGATAATCGACCCGCTGAACGATAAGCAGTCAAAAGAAATGCGAAAGACCGCAAAAGGCGTTTTTGCGTCAATAGGCAGCGTAATGGATTATCTGCTTGGCAAATAGTTTTTATATTTGAACGGTTTACGTGTGCGGAAGCATACCGAAACCGTTCAAATTATTTTAAAAGCTGTTTTGAAAAACGGATTGCTTCGTTAAAAGCCGCTGTTTTTCTTTCTTTTTCGGGCGCTTCACGTATAAAATAATAAAGTGTATCATCGCCCTTATATCCAAGCTTTCTGGCAAGCGGCGAGCTTGTGATATCCATATAACATCCGCCTTTGTCGGGAATATCGTCGGAAGAAGATATTTGCATGTATTCATTAATCGGAAACATATTGTTTAAAATATCTTTCTGTCCGATTATTATATTTGCGTCACCCGATGATATTTCCGCCGCAAGCTTAACGGAGTTTGCCATATATATTTCATTGTTTACCTCATCAGGCAAATATATTTCCATAATTTCGGCAACGTTTTTCTTGTCGCCGTTAATATCCTCCGTTATTTCCGAAAACTCGGCATTTAGTGCCTCAAACGTTTCGTAAGGCGTCGGCACGGAAATTGTGTATATAATTTGAATATCCGGCGTGACCGTCCTTATACAGCCGATTACCGAGCCGATTACAACAGCAAGCACTATTGCGGAAATAATAATAATTTTCCCGTCGTAAAACCATAAATTTTTCCAAAACTCGGGCTGTGTTATTTTGTATGTTTGTCTGAATGATTTATCTTTATACGAATATCCCATTTTTGTCATTCCTTTGTATTTTTAATTATCATAATTTTCCGTAAGATATGAATTATCTATTTTATAAGTATTTTCAAAAAATTCACGTTTATACTGTTCGTTATCAATCATATGATTATAAACAATTGTTTTATAAAAAGAAAGGTCAGCTTCATTTACAGGTATAAATCTCCCTTCCTTATCAATAACACCGTTTGCTGTTACTATCGGATAATTTTCCCGCATATCAAGCAAATAATTCTGATATGAGGTTGTCGGCAGACCAATCATTTTAAGAACAAGAGCGGATAGGTAATTTATACTTGTATCCCCTATTTCAAAGTTTTCGGTTTTAAAATTTTTCCAGACAATATATTTTGTAATATACATTTTAAGTCTTTCCGCGTCTGTCAGCTCACCCATAGGTTTATCGTAAAGCATCTCGAAAAACTCATTTTCCACGCTGGGCTGATGGTCGCCGAAAAATACTATTACCGTAGGTTCTTCTACTGTACGGAAATATTTTATAAGCTCAAAAAGCGCCTTATCGCTTTCACGTATAAGCGAAAGATATTGCTGTGCCATGGGAAACTGTCCGGAATAATCGGTAAGATGTACCGTGCTTGTATAATTTGGCGTTGTATATCCGCCGTGATTTTGCATGGTTATATTGAACATAAAAAACGGCACGCTTTTATCCCTGTTCTCAAACAGTTCTATAAGCTTTCGGTAATCGCACGAATCAGAGCAGTAATTTCGTATATAATCAATATTTGTCATATTATCAAGATAATACTGATTATCAAAACCCATATATTTATAAATGTTTATTCTGTTCCAGCCCGATGACCAATACGGGTGCATGGAGGTTGTCGTGTAACCGAGGTCTTTAAGCTGAGAAACAAGCGAGCTTATTTCTCCCTTGCCGTCAAGAAATGTCTGATACGGAACGGAATTTTGAGGATACAGTACCATAGAATCGTTAGTTAAAAATTCATATTCGGAATTTGCGGTGTTGCCTCCAAAAACCGACGCGTAAGCGTCCCCT
>CACZTG010000216.1 GCA_902783995.1 uncultured Ruminococcus sp.
GATGATTGAAAGAGCCGTTATTTCGTCTTTGTTATCCTCTATAAACTGCCTGAAACTGTTTATTGTAGTCTGTGCCTTTTCTTCCTGGTCTTTATCCCAACCTGTGAAGATTACTTCATCAATATTTATGTTATCAATAATCTGGTCGTGTGATTTCTTTGTCTTTTCAAGATAATCACGAAGCTTCGGGTCATAGATAGGCTCAACGGCAATATCAATCAATTCCTTTTGTGCCTCAGTCTTTTGCTCCTCTGTCACCTCCGCATTTTGCGGCAGACCAAATTTATCCAATGCCTTTTCGGTAATTTTATCCTCATCAAAGGAATCGAGCATATTGCAGGAAAGCTCGGTTAAGGTTTTACCGCAAATCTCCATGACCTGTGCCTTTTCGCTTGGCTCAAAGGTTTTGTCAAGTTTCATTATTCTGCTTGCAAGTGAGGTCAGCGTATCTTCATCGTGATTTCCGACAGCTACTCCTATCAGCAAGTCCTTTAATGATACATAGGGCTTTCTTTCAAGCTGTCTTGATGTTGTTTTTTGCGACTTCGTAACTCCTACGGCATCAACCAAGACATAACCAAGTTTCTGTGTTTTTGCAGATGGGGTAACGCTTTGCAGTCCGTCCTTTGAGAGCGTTCTCGTTGCTCTGCCCTTCATCTGCTCAAAATAGTTAGCAGACTTTACATCACGCATAAAGACAAGGCACTCAATAGGCTTTACATCTGTGCCTGTCGCAATCATATCAACCGTTACTGCGATACGGGGATAATAGCCGTTTCTGAATTGAGAAAGAACGCTTTTCGGGTCCTCCAAAGAGCCATAGGTCACCTTTTTACAGAAATCATTTCCTTCACCAAATTCCTCGCGGACGATTTTTATAATATCGTCTGCGTGGCTGTCTGTTTTAGCGAATATAAGTGTTTTAGGCAGTTCCCACTTGTTTGTTGCAGGATTGATTCTGTCGGGAAAAATCTCTGTTCGTGCCGTATCACGAAACGCTTTTATAATATTCCGTATCTGAGACGGGTTTACAACATCCCTATCAAGCCTTGATGGAGCATAGTTTACATCTTCGTCAAGCTGTTCCCAACGCTTTTTCCTTGAAAGCCTGTCTCTTTTTTCAACAACCTGTTTTAATATAACTCCACCTTTTTGGGTTATATCAGTTTCAATTAAATATGTACCGTCACGACCTACATTAACACCGTCGATTACCGCTTGTTCGTGAGAGTATTCGCTTACGACATTTTCATTGAAAAATCCGAATGTTCTTTTATCGGGTGTTGCTGTCAGCCCGATTAAAAATGCGTCAAAATAGTCAAGCACCTGCTGCCAGATGTTATATATCGAGCGGTGACATTCATCAATTATGATGAAATCGAAAAACTCTATCGGGTATTTTTCGTTATATGCCACTTCCTTTGGCTTTTTACCAAGCTGTATATCGGTCAGGTGCTCATTTTCAAGCGATTCGTCAAGCTCCTCGCCACGCAAAATAGAGTACATTCTCTGTATCGTACTGATACAAATATGTGCACTTTCGGGAATATAGGATTTATTGAGCCGACAAACATTATATAATTCGGGAAACAGCCTTACATCATCATAAGGTTTATATTTCTTAAATTCTTCCTCTGCCTGTTCGCCCAAGTTTTTCGTATCAACAAGGAACAAAATCCTTTTTGCCTTTGCGAATTTTAACAGTCTATATGTATTCGTTATAGCTGTAAATGTCTTACCTGCACCCGTTGCCATTTGTATGAGAGAACGGGGACGGTTTTCACCGAAGGATTCCTCGAGGTTGATAATTGCGTTTATCTGACAATCCCTGAAATTCGCTGTCGGTAAATCCGGAAATGATTCAAGACGATTGCGGAGAGTAGTTTCACTTTTCATCAGTTCCAAAAGCGTTTCGGGACGGTGGAAGGTAAACACTTCTCTTGAGCGGGGTTTATCGTCATCATAGTCGCAAAAATGCGTAATCAAATCTGTTGCTTCATAAGCAAAGCGTATATGTGTTTCTGATTTGATGAACTTCAAATCACTTTCTATGTATCTTTTTGACTGTTCGGCAACAGATGTTAAGGACTCTGCCAACTGCGATTTTTTTGCTTCTATTACACCGCACGGGATTTTATTTACAAAGATAAGATAATCGACAGGTCCGCTGCTTGTGGGATATTCGCGTACAGCAACACCAAGCGATGCATTAGGATTAAAGTCCTTGAAATCCTGAACAGCATAGCCTGATGCCTCTAATTTCTTATCAATCTCTATTCGTGCTTTTGCTTCGGGCGTCATACATCTCACCTCTTTAAACTTATATTGTTCATCCTCATTTTTATTTAAGTTTGTATTTTCATAATACTATAAAATGATAAAAAAGTCAATAAAAAATTTATTATTGAAACTAAACGTTATATTTTAACAAAAAAATAAACAGCCTGTGTCCCCATATCACCATTTGTCAGAAAAACGTCAGACCGCCATCAAACGGCAGTCTGACGTTTCCGCTGTCCCCTGTTTCAAACTTAAATACTGTATTTTTACACGTTAAATCTGAAAAGAACTATATCTCCGTCTTTCATAACATATTCCTTGCCTTCGGAGCGCACAAGCCCTTTTTCCTTTGCGGCAAGCATTGTGCCGCACGCCATAAGGTCGTTATATGCGACAACCTCCGCTCTGATAAAGCCGCGCTCAAAATCGCTGTGAATTTTTCCCGCCGCCTGCGGAGCCTTTGTACCGTTTTTAATAGTCCAGGCTCTGACTTCAGGCTCTCCCGCCGTAAGATAGCTTATCAGTCCGAGGAGTGCGTAGCTTGCTTTTATCAGTCTGTCAAGTCCCGATTCTTCAAGTCCGATATCTTCAAGGAAAACCTTTTTGTCCTCATCGTCAAGCTCGGAAATTTCTTCCTCTATTTTTGCCGAAATCGGAAGCACGCCCGCATTTTCGCTTTCCGCAAGCTCTTTAACCTGCATGTAAAACGGATTGTTTTCTATACCGTCTTTAAAATCGGTTTCCGCAACGTTTGCGGCATATATTATAGGCTTGTTTGTAAGAAGTATGCAGTCCGAAAGAAGCTCCTTTTCATCATCTGTAAGCTCCGCGCTTCTTGCGGGCTTTCCGCTTTCAAGCACGGCTTTTATACGCTTTAACACATCAACCACACGCTGCTGAGCCTTATCTCCCTTTGCGGCTTTTGCCGCCTTGTCGATTCGTCTGTCAACAGTTTCAATATCCGCAAAAATAAGCTCAAAATTGATTGTTTCGATATCCCGAAGCGGATTTACGCTGCCGTCAACGTGAATAATATTCGTATCCTCAAAGCAGCGCACAACGTGAATTATGGCGTCAACCTCACGAATGTGCGAAAGAAATTTGTTGCCGAGACCTTCCCCCTTGCTCGCGCCCTTTACAAGTCCCGCAATATCGACAAACTCAATTACCGCCGGTGTAACTTTCTGCGGGTGATACATCTCGGCGAGCTTATCGAGACGCTCATCGGGAACGGCAACAATGCCGACATTAGGCTCTATTGTGCAAAAAGGATAATTTGCCGATTCCGCGCCCGCCTTTGTGATTGCGTTAAAAAGTGTGCTTTTGCCGACATTCGGCAAACCTACGATACCTAATTTCATATTTTACCTCTCCTTACTCCAAACACCTGTTTTCAAGGCGTTTTTCTAATGTTTCTATTTTGTTTACGTACCAATTTATGTACCAATTTAAAATTACTTTTAAGGATTTTTCTCTATGCTTTTCTTCTTCTGTCGTATGCACATAAAGATTCATTGTACCCATAATAAGTCTTTTCAAAAAACAAGATAATTATATTATACTATATTTCTCCAAAAATTTCAATACTGTATATTACGGTTTCTTTTCTTTTTTTACATTATTGTCGGAAAATTGAAATTGTAATTTACGGCATTGTTTATATAACTTTTCACGAAAAAAGGAAACGCTAAGGAAGCCGCCCTTAGCGCGCCGGAAATTTTATGCCGAAGCATAGTTAAGGGCCGGAAGCCCGAATCCGGCTTCCAGCCCTGCAAAAAATACTTGGAATATTGTCATTTTGGAGCTTACACAAAATTGGAAAAATACCTTTTGCGCCTTATTTAAAATGCGCCGACACCTGCCGGCTGCCGTTCTACACCGTAAGCGTACCGTTATCCGAAATAATCAGCACAAGAACTTTTTCCTGCAATCCCGTTGCGGCGTTAATATAAACAAGAAAATCTTTTTTGTCTTTTCCGTCACCTATATGCCCTTTAACCTCATAGCAAAGAATTTCGTTAAGTCCGTCCGTCGGAATCACGCATAGTCTTGCGGAATCGGTTAAAAGCTGCGGAGAAATGCTCGTCATAGCCTGCTGCGGCGTTATGTTTACTCCGCTAACATTTCTGACTTTATTGTTCATAAGAAAACCGTTTGCTTCAAGTCCTATACATTCACCCGTATCCATCGCTATTTTTACTTTTACAAGGTCAGGATACATAATGACACCTTCCTGAACATAAGCGTAATTTATGGTTGTAACGTTTGAGCGTTCCTCGTAATATGATTCTTTCATACTGTTATAACCGTGAGCCGTCAAAAATTCCTCTGCTTTTTTATGAGCTTCGTCAACGGAAATTTTACTCTTTTTCGGAGAACGTGTGCTCAAAAACCAACATATTTTACCTCCCTGTTTTGAAACGTCTATCGTAATACGGTTTCTGTCCCCTGAATTTTTCGGATAAGCTTCAAAAGTGTATGAAGGCAGTTTGCCTGCCTTTTCTCCCGCCGCCCTGACCGTATATTTTTTACCCTCGATAAAATCCTCGGCAAGCTTTTTTGCCTCGTCCGCGGTAACTTCGGGTAAATTTTTGAGGGCGGAATATTCAATTGTATCAATATGAGCCGAAAACGGTCCGTCGTAAACGAGCGCCGGATACTGTACAAAATCTTTTTCCGCTTCACCTATGCTTTCATCAAGATATTTTGCGCCTTTCTTTTCCGATGACGAAAGCCTGTCAAGCGTAAGCCTGCCGTCATAAAAATCGGTCTGCATATTTGACAGACTGCTATAAAGCTTATCGCAGTAGGTATAAAGATTTTTCATATTCGCGTAATCTTCATCTGCCATAACATTTCCTGCCGAAACACGCATCGCGAGACTGTTCGCGTATGCGCCGACCTGTGATAAAAATTTTTCCGTATTATCTGTTTCGACCGTTGTGACGGGCAGTTGTCCGAGATTTGCCATAGCGGCGTTCGCACTTCGGTTTATTTCATTTGAAAGCCTTACAACCTGCGCAGGCTCGCTCACAAGCATACCTTTTTCGAGCGAAAAGCCTATATCTCTTACCGAATCCGAAAGCTCGGCAAGTGAACGGCTGTAACCGTGAGTTACCGCCATTTTATAATGCCTTGCCACAGCA
>CACZTG010000217.1 GCA_902783995.1 uncultured Ruminococcus sp.
GACATCGTCAAATGTACAATCGACTTCATACCTTGCTCTCGCAATTTTATTGCTTTCGCTCATCATACCGCTGCCGTTTTTTGAATATGGCGGATTACAGGTTATAACATCAAAGCTGCCGTCAACTATTTTTGACGCGTTTTTTATATCACCGCATATAAATTTAAGCTTATCCGCAGCGTTATTCAGTTTTGCGGTTTTAACCGCGGTACGGACAATTTCTTCTTCAATTTCGATTCCGCATATTTCTTTTGCCTTATTGCGCGATAAAAGAAGCAAAGGTATAATACCGCTGCCCGTGCAAAAATCAAGCACACGCTCACCGCTTTTTAATACAACAAAATCGGAAAGCAATACGGCGTCCGTTCCGTACCTGAATCCATGAATATTCTGTATAAGCTTTAAGCCTCCGCATTTTATATCATGCAATTCTTCATATTTTTCAAGCGCAATATTCATAATCAAAGCTCCGTAAAAACTTTATCATTTACATTTTATCTCAAAAAGACCTTCTTGTCAACTATATTTTTGTGAATATGCTGTGAAATTTTTTCAATTTAAAATATATGGCTTTTCAAGCATATCTCTCGCACATATACGCTTACTTATATTTTCGCAGCAAAGTGAAGCGATATCCTGTGCCCTCATTTCAAGCTCAAATTGTTTTTGTGCGTATTCACCGGCTTTTTTATAGTCTGCCCCGCACGAAATAACAGGAAAATTTTTCTTCATTTTTTTTATCAGCTCAAGTCCGATTTTGTCTGCGGCAAGCACTTTCGCGTATGCCGCGCCTTTTTCGGAATGCTCGGCAACGGTTTCTTTATCTGTTTTCAGCAATATTGACAGCACCGCTCTTGAAAGCCTTGTATATGTATAACGTTTTGTTTTTACGTATTTTAATATATCGTCAACCGTACAATATTTTTTCGCGGCAGTAACAAACCTGTTTTCAAGCCCTTCCGAAATATAGGCGCAGTTGCCGAGCCCGCTTCCTTCAAGCCGTAAAATTGCCGTAAACAAAGCGTCAAGCTTCTCGATATTATAAATGTTTCTATTATTATATTCTTTTTCAAAAACATCATATGCTTTTTGCGGCATATATTTTTTTACCGCCAAAAGGTTTCCTTCGGACACTGCCTTTCTGAGTGCGGCGGCAGAAACAAACTTTCCTTTAATTTCCGTACTCTCATAGCTTCCCTCCCGCTTTATCGTAATAGGCTTAATAGCGCTTTTAAGCCGGCTTAACGCGTTTAAATATTTTATTGCGAGAAGATTGTTAGGACTTTCCAAAAGATTTGCATATTCACCTGCCTGCTCAGCAACCGCGGCAGCAAAAGATTTTCCGTCACCCGCGTCTTCTCTTATATGTTTCCATATTTCTCCCTCGTTATTTTCAAGCAGTATTGCGGCTTTTTTCAAATTATCTATTTTGCCCGACTCACTTCCGAAAGACAAAAAATCCACACAGCCGAGCCTCGAAAGCAGACTTACTCCGCCATAAGCGAAAATCTCCGCCGGAGCAGCAGAAAAAGGGTACGGAAGCTCAAGAACAAGGTTAGCGCCGCATAAAACGGCAGATTTTGCTCTTGCCCATTTATCAATTATCCCCGGAGCCCCTCTTTGTGTAAAAGCACCGCTCATAACACAAATAACAGCATCCGCCTGCTCCTTTGTTTTTTTTATATGAAACATATGCCCGCTGTGAAAAGGGTTATATTCCGCAATAATTCCGGCGGTTATCATTTTAATCACCCGCTTTATTCCCAATCATATTCATACATAAGCACCGACAAAAGCGTTATCGGAGCCGTTTCCGTGCGCAGTATCCGTTTTCCCAGAGAAACGGCGTATATTCCGCAGGCTTTCGCAAGCTTTATTTCTTCTTCCTCAAATCCGCCCTCGGGACCTATATATACGGCAACTTTTTTTGGAGTTTTGTTTCGCAGATATGTTTTTATATCAGCTTTATCATGCTGTTCATAAGCTATAATCGCCATATCAAATTCAGCCGCTTTTTCAGCCGCCTCTTTAAAGGAAACCGGCATTTCGACTTTTGGTATTTTCCCCCTGCCGCTCTGCTTTGCGGCTTCTTCGGCTATTTTATTCCAGCGCTTTACTTTGCCTGCGCTTTTTTCTTCATTGATTTTTACAACCGCTCTTGCCGTTTCAACAGGGATAATACTGCATACGCCTATCTCAACACATTTTTGAATTATTAACTCCATTTTGGAGCCTTTCGGAAGACCCTGAAAAATTGTCACCTCTATTTTTGGCTCTGTGGCAGCCTTTTTATAATCTGTTATTTTTGCTTTAACTTCCCTTTTTGATACTGAAAAAATTTCCGCTTCATATTCTGTACCGTTTTCGTCACAAACAGTAATCTTTTCACCGACGCTCGCTCTTAAAACTCTGGCAAGATGAACGGAATCTTCTTCGGAAAGAGTGATTTCGCTGCCGCTAATCATTCTGCTTTCAATAAAAAACCTGCTCATGAGCAAATCACCGCCGTCCAATCACCGTCTGTTTTAATTTCTTCCACCGTAAAACCGCACTTTTTTAAAGTATCAAGCACATCATCAAGCCGAAACTTTATGATGCCGGATGTAATATATTTTGCGTCCTTTTTCATAAACTGTTTTACATCGGGGCTTAAAGCTATTATTGCATCCGCTATTATGTTTGCGACAACAAGGTCGTATTTTCCGCTTACCTTGTCAGCAAGGTTTCCGACAACGGTATTTATTTTTTCGCTCACTCCGTTTATATCAGCGTTTTCGCCAACAATTTTAACAGCCATGGGGTCTATATCAACGGCACAGCACGAATCGGCACCCATTTTTACGGCGGCTATTGAAAGAATACCGCTCCCTGTACCTATATCAAGCACAGTATCCCCTTTTTTTAGTGTAGTTTCCATAATTTCAAGACACATTTTTGTGGTTTCATGCGTACCTGTTCCGAAAGCCATTCCGGGGTCAAGCTCAATAACCACCTGACCATCCTTTGATTCAATGCTTTCCCACAAAGGCTTTATGACAATATTTTTGCCGATATAAACAGGCTTGTAATACTGTTTCCAATTATTTGCCCAATCCTCCTCGTCAACAACCGAAACGCTGATTTCGGCTTTTCCGACATCAACATATTTTCGGGCATTTTCTATTCCCTCTTTTATTTGCAGCATTACCTCCTCTATATTTGTTTCCGGAGAATAATACGCTTTTATAAGGCACTTGTTTTCACTGTATTTTTGCAGAATATCATCATCCATAACGTCCCATGCGCTCGTGTTACGGTTCGCGTCATCAATCAAAGATGGGTCTTCAATATTTACGCCGCCCACACCCGTATCATAAAGTACAGCCGTTACAAGCTCCTCTGCCTGAGGCGCTACTTGTATTGTTATTTCAGTCCAATTCATAACTTTTAAAACCCTTTCATAAATCATCATACAATTATTATATCAGAAAGTTTATTTTTTTTCAATAGCTAAAATTGAAAACATAAAAAATGAGTTTTGTTTAAAAAAAGTGAATTTTAATAGTTGCATTTCATCTTCATTAGGTGTTATAATATAAAAAAGAGATTATTTACCTAAGGGGTGTCGATTTATGAATGTTAAAAGAGTACAGGTTCTCGCTCCCGACAAAAATGCGGGCTGGATGGATATGGCGGTACTTAATCCCGCTATTATCGAATATAAGGATAAACTTCTCATGCTCTTTCGCACAA
>CACZTG010000218.1 GCA_902783995.1 uncultured Ruminococcus sp.
CTCGCATACCGTCATATCCTGCGCAGGGAAAGAGGTGCCCGACAAAACGCTTGAAGAAGCCGCCTGCCTTGCGGCATACTATTCCAAAGCGAGAGGCTCGTCGCGGATTGCCGTTGATTACTGTCCCGTAAAAAATGTTAAAAAGCCAAACGGCGCCAAGCCCGGTATGGTTATTTACGAAAACTACAATACAGCTTATGTTACGCCCGATGAGGAAAAAATTAAAAATATGAAAAAGTAAAATACGAAGCTGCCCGAATTAAGAACACATTGATTTCGGGCAGCCACTTTTTATTTACCTATTTTGTCAGCATCCATACAGCCATTTTGCTTTCTTCGGTCCAAAGCTTTCCTGCCGAAGCGTAATCCGTTACCGTCATAAACGTTCCGTCATCAAGCTGCACCTGCGCTTCAACAATATGCGGGTATGGCGCCTTGTCATTTGACGGCAGCTTAACGTCTGCATACCCTTCCCTGTCAACCTTTATTTTAACGCCGCTGTCAATATCATAGCCGAGCCTGCTTTCCTGCGCAAGCATAACAGGCCCTCTGCGAAGCGCTATATGATGCTTTGCCAAAACATCTTCTTCATCATAAGTCGGGACAATATAATTATGTCCCCATATTACCTTATTCATCAAAATCTGGTGTCCGTATGGCTCGGGATATATTGCCTCAGTACGCATATCAAGCTTAATTTCAATCTTGTCACCGTCATTCCATACCCTGTTTATTATAATATTTTCGTTGCCGGAGTCAATTTTTTTGCCGTTTAGAACAAATTCCGTACATTTGCTCCAATAAGGATTTCTTATTACAAGCTCAAATTCTTCCGCCTTTTCGATGTGTAAAATTATTTTAACGCTGCCGCCCTTCGGATAATCCGTAACAGTTTCAAACAATATTTTACTTCCCGTTGCCGTTTCGGTATGTACTGTACCGTTTATATACAGATTTATCATAAAGCCTTTGTTTGTTCTGAGCAAATTCATTTTCGGAACAAGTCCTATACCCGCGGCGCCTATACAAGCACAGCAGCCGTAATAATGATTATCACTCATAAGCTTAAGCCCGCCTATTCCGTTGCCTCTCGTTCCGGAGGTAAGAGGGCTGTAGCTGTCAAACGGAAGCGGTTCAAGACACCAATCCGGGTGTTCATCTTTAAGTGACGGCTCGATGTTTTTTTCTGTATTAATCGCTCCGAGATATGCGTTATAGAGCGAAATTTCAAAAGCGTCAGAGTATTTTGAATTACCAGTTAAAAGCAAAAGCCTGTACATAAACTTCATAATCGTTACCGTAACACAGGTTTCCTGCATGATTTTTCCGTTTGTTGTGTTTGCCTGTCTTACCTTTGAATGGTCAAAAAGCTCATGTGTACAGCCGCAGCTTCCTATAACCGTAAAATCACTTTCAAGAATTTTATCGGCAAAATTGATAACCGCTTTCTTGTATTTTTCTTCTTTTGTAAAATTATAATATTCAATAACACCCTCAAAAAAAGAAATCATCTCATACGCTTTTGTTACAGGATACTGATACGGATATAATCTGTTCTGATACGCAAGGTCAATAAGGTTTTCAACGTCGGTGCCTCCGCAATCAACAATATATTTCGCGAAATCAAAGTATTTTTTTACATTTGTAATTCTGAATAATTTCATAACAGGCTCTAAAATCGATGAGGAATTAACCCCTCTCCAATGCCGTGTCGCTTCCGTAATCGGCTTTTTGCCTTCTTCTCTGTTGCCTATTTTTGAAATAATATAATCAAGCTGCCTGCACATTGATTTTATTATTTCATTTTTAAATTCACTGTCCCTGCATATTTCCATATAATACTGCATACCGAGAAGAACATATTTTCTGCACCACAAATCCCAGCCGTCAAATTCGTGATTTATTCCGTATGAGCTTATTCTGCCGTTTTCGTCCTGATAACTCATTATGCTTTTAACGGCATTTGTGAGAACACTGTAAAGCTTCTCATTTTTTGTATATGCAAAGACAAGGCTTGCCCCCCGCATCATTTTACCCCAATATTCACCGCGCCAGCCGGCTTCATAATCAGCGTCTTCTCCAAACTGCGCCGCAAATCTGTTCCAGACAGGCTCATTTAAAAGCTGAAATTCTTCTATGTAACGTGCCGCATCGTCAATAAAACCGTTATATCGGTAATCGACATTATTGACAGCAAAACATATGTCAGTGTCTTTTGTTGTTTTATGCTTTTTGTTCATAAAAATCATACCTTTCCAAACTCGATTCATAAAGATATAATACCACATTTTATCATAAAAATCAAGCATTCATAAAATCTTTATAAAGATAAAGCGAGCCGCAGATTACTGTTAAATCCGCGTTTTCGGCATATTTTAAAGCTTTATTTATATTTTTAAATGCTTTTGCGCAAATGCCGCATTCTTCCGCAATTTTCACAAGATTTTCGGCTTTTTCGCTTCTTTCATTATTCATAACCTCTGTAAAGCAGAACACCGCATCAAGCTCCGAAAGCAAGGTGAGTGATGATTTTATATCTTTATCTTTCATTGAAGCCATTATTATATGTGGTTTTATATTCGGATAGTATCTTTTTATATTCATGACAAGCTTTTTTACGCCGTCGGGATTATGCGCGCCGTCATAAATAATTTTTTCACCGATTTTTTCAAACCTGCCGGGATTTTTAGCGTTTTCAAGCCCGTAAACAATATACTTGTTTTCAATACCTAACACTTTTGCCGCCTTTACGGCAAGCGCCGCGTTTTCAAGCTGGTTTATTCCGCCCAGCGATAATTTTGCTCTTATTTCACCGTCATCATATATTTCATAAATATCTTCAAATTTTTCGGCAAGCGGAGTTTTTACGGAACATACTTCACAGTCAAGCTTTTTTGCCGTATCTTTAATTACTGTTTCGGCTTCGGGCGCCTGTTCCGCGCAAACGACCGGACAGCCTTTTTTTATAATGCCCGCTTTTTCCGAGGCAATTTTCGCGATTGTATTTCCGAGATATTCCGTATGGTCAATATCAATATGGGTAATAACCGCTAAAATATTACGTTTTATAACATTTGTCGCGTCAAGCCTGCCGCCAAGCCCCGTTTCAAGCACAACATAATCACATTTTTTCTCCGCGAAAAAAATAAATGCCGCCGCTGTCCATATTTCAAATTGAGTCGGATAATCGCCTGTTTTTTCTTTTACTTTATCCGTTACGGCTTCTATGCGCTTCAAAAGAACGTCAAGCTCGCTGTCCGCAATATCGTTGCCGTCAATACTTATCCTCTCATTTACCTTTATCATATTAGGAGAAATATATTTTCCGGTCCTGTGCCCTGCCTCCGTAAACATAGTCTGTAAAAAAGCAGCAACAGAGCCTTTGCCGTTTGTTCCCGCAATATGAATACATTTAAGCATATCCTGTGGGTTTCCGAATTCTTCAAGCAAAGCCGATATTCTTTCAAGTCCCGGTTTTGTAACAGTCTGAAAGCTGTTCGCGTAGTTTTTAAAGCTGCCGTAAACTTCTTTTTTGAAAAGCGGAAGAACCCTCATTCCGATAATCATAACCCCAAATTTCAGAACGGCTTTCAATGCTTCGGGCAAAATTCTGACGGTAAGCCCCGCTTTATATGACGGAAAATAACCGTATAAAGTTAAAATATATGTTGTAACAAATATGCCTATAACAAAAAGAACAAGAGCGCAAAATACAGCCCTTAAAAAATACCTGTAACCATCAAAACTTTTTTTATAAAAAAACGCGCCAAGTAAAAAGCCTTCCGCAAACTCTGTTAAGGTAAGCCATGGAATCCACGCCCCGCTCGGCGCAAGAAAAACATTAAGTATATCACCGATTGCTGCCGAAAAACCACCTGCAAACGGACCGAAAAGCGCTCCGCATATAAACACGGATATAAATTTTGTGGGGAATTTAATGACATTTCCTATTCTGAACGTACCGAAAACGGCAAGAACAGCCGTAACCGCCGTAAGCATAGCAATAAAGCAAAGCTGCTTTGCCGAATAAATTTTTCTTTCTTTTGACATAAAAAAACCCTTTCTGTAATTTGTTTTCGCTACAAAAAGGCTCAAAAAAGAGTATTTTTATAGCAGCGGAATGCGGCGGTAAAATCGCTGATAAACTTTATTTGCCCGATTATCAATTCGTACAAAAGGCAACTTCCCGTCCTTTTGTCACTGTCGCTTTACAGCCTACTCTGCATTTTTATATAAATATTATATACTTTTTGTAATAATATGTCAATATATTTATTGACAAAATTGCGCTAAAGATTTATAATAAAATTATAACTTTTTAAAGGGATTGATATTTTGAAACGCAAAAGAATTATCATTTATGTAATTACCGTTATAATTTCTGCTTTATATTTGTTTTTCGGGCATACATATACCGCAAACGGAATTAAAGTTTTTTCTACCGACCTCGGCATGATGAGCTGTCGGGCAAAAATTACGAAAATTACAAAAACCGAAGAAATTGAAAATAACATAACCGAAGAAACGGGCATTAAAGCCGAACCGGATAAAAGGATATATTTTGAATGTACCGCGTTAAGCCGCGCAAACAAGGGCGAAAAAATAAAGGGCGTTCAGCTTATAGACGGATATATGTCGGGCATATCGAGGCCTGTAAACAAAGGTGATACGGTATATCTTTACTATTCAAACGAGGGTGATTTTTCAGGCAGCTGGATATTTGCCGATTACGACAGGCTCGGAAAGCTTATATGGCTTGCGTTTATTTTTTTCGCGGCTCTAATACTTTTTGGCAGAATGCAGGGCTTTAATACTATTGTTTCTCTTTCACTCACCTGCGCGGGAGTTGTATGGGTATTTATTCCCGCCGTTATAACCTGTAAAAATGTGTACTTCTGGGCAGTGACAACCTGCGTTTTTACTATTGTTATGACGCTTATTATTGTATATGGCATAAATAAAAAATCAATCGCCGCCGCCTTCGGCTGCTTTTCGGGACTTTTTACCGCCGGCATTATTACCGTTATTATGGACAGAATAATGAAGCTCAGCGGATATTTAAGCGAAGACCATTATTACCTTACACGCCTTGGCATAAACATCAGGGCTGTGATTTTCGGCGCGATAATAATAGGTGCTGTCGGCGCCATAATGGATATTTCGATTTCCATTTCCTCGGCGCTTTTTGAAGTCCGTGAAAAAGCGGAAAGCATTATCCCCTCCGATATTATCAAATCTGGCTTTAATATCGGCAGAGATATACTCGGCACAATGTCAAACACTCTTATTCTCGCCTATATCGGAAGCTCGCTTTCCGTAATACTTGTGCTTATAATTTACAGTGCCGCGCCGCTTGAGCTTTTAAACCGCGAAAGAGTTATCGTAGAGCTTTTGCAGTCACTTGTCGGAATAATAGCGATTCTCGCAACAATTCCGCTTACCTCGGTTATCTGCGGACTTTTCTACGGGGGTAAAAATGAAAGTATGTATCTCTTACTGCACGGCAGCGATGATTAAAATGAAAAAATCCACCTTTTGGGTGGATTTAATGTTAAAATTTATCAAAAAATAGGCATAAATACCCCTACTTTATCTTTGCGCGCGGGTGAGCGCTTGCGTAAACCTCTTTTATATGCATGTCCATCATTTTTTTATAAAGCGCTGAAGTTGATTGACTGCTGTTTCCGAGCATTAGCTGAACATCTTTCATTTTTGTTCCGTTTTCAAGCATATGTACGGCAAAGGTATGTCTTACGCTGTGCGGAGTAATATCAGTCTGTATGTTTGCCTTTTCTTTATATGTTTTGAGTATCTTCCAAAATCCCTGCCTTGTGAGAGGTTGTCCGTTTAAATTAAGAAACAGCTCCGGTGCCTGTGACACCACGAGCTGTTTGCTTCTTGCGTTTTTAATATATCTCGAAACCGCAAAAACCGCCATATTTCCCATAGGAACAGCTCGTCTTTTATTTCCCTTGCCGCAAATTATAAATTCATTTTCAAGGTCAACCTC
>CACZTG010000219.1 GCA_902783995.1 uncultured Ruminococcus sp.
ATATTAAGTTGTTTTTGCGGATAAACCGCAAAGCTTTTTCTTCGGCAAATAAAAGCAAGGTTTTATCCTCCGTTATATTCAGAATGAGCAACGCTTACAAAGGTTGTGGTTTCGCCGTTCCACATAAGCGGAATGGTTTCGGTCGGACCGTTTCGGTGTTTTGCGACTATAAGCTCCGCAAGGTCTTTGTTTTCAACGGTTTCGTCATAATAGCCGGGACGGTGTATAAACATTACGATATCGGCGTCCTGCTCAATAGCTCCCGATTCACGCAAATCGCTTAGCTGGGGCTTGTTGCCCGTCCTTGAGGTTGTCGCGCGGGAAAGCTGTGAAAGCGCCATAACAGGCACGTTCAGCTCTTTTGCGAGGATTTTTAAAGAACGTGATATTTCCGCAATCTCCTGCTGGCGGCTGTCCGATTTTTTGCCGCTTTGCATAAGCTGAAGATAGTCGATAACAATAAGTCCAAGCCCGCGTTCAAGCTGCAGCTTGCGGCATTTGGCGCGGATTTCGGTAACGGTAATGCCGGGAGTATCGTCAATATAGAGCGGCGCCTGCGATACCCTGCCGATAATTCTCGCGATCTGCGGCCAGTCGTCGCCGTTAAGATTTCCGCTTCGGATTTTGTCGCCGTCAATATGCGCTTCGGACCATATAATCCTGTTGCCGAGCTGCGGCGCCGACATTTCAAGGTTAAAGACGGCAACGGTTTTGCCTTCACGGATTGAAGCGTGTTGAGCTATATTCATAGCAAGACTCGATTTACCCATGGCAGGTCTTGCGGCAAGAATGATAAGGTCGGAGGGCTGAAGCCCTTTTGTAAGATTATCAAGGTCACGAAGTCCCGTCGATAAGCCCGAAATTCTGCCGCGGTTTTTGCTGTTTTTTTCTATTGCCTCAAATGCGTCAACCATTACATCGCTGACATGAGCAATGCCCGATGAGGTTTTTTGCTGTATTATGTCCGACACAAGCTTTTCGGCGTTATCAAGGAGAGAGGATATATCTTTTTCCTCATTGAAAGAGCCGCTTGCTATTGTATCGCCCGCCTTAAAAAGGCTGCGCCTTACCGCAAGGTCTTTAACTATGCCGATGTACGCTTTTAAGTTTTCTGTTGTCGGAAGCGAAATCGCAAGGTTTGCAAGATAATTATAGCCGCCGATTGCGGTTAAAGAATCACCGAGCTGTGTGGAAACCGTAACGATGTCAACCGGCTCGCCGCGCTCATAAAGCGATACCATCGCCGCAAAAATTGATTTATGCTGAGAAAGATAAAATTCATCTTCCTTTAAGTTTTCAACGACAGTTCCCAGGCAATCGGCATTTACAAAAACCGAACCGAGAACAGCCTGCTCCGCTTCGTTACTGTAAGGAAGCTGACGAAGATATTCAGTTGTTTCGTTTTTTTCGTTTGCCATAGCCAAAATCCCTTTCTTTAAAGGTTTATTTTGCTTCCGTAACGCTTACCGAAAGCTGTGCCGTAACGTCTGCGTGAATTTTTATTTTAACTTTTATGGCGCAGATGGATTTTATAGGCTCGTCAAGCACAATTTTTTTCTTATCGACAACAATATGCTGCTGCATTTTAAGCGCGTCCGCAATATCGGCGCTTGTAATTGAACCGAAAAGCTTGCCGTTTTCGCCGCATTTTGCCGCAAGCTCAACCTTTGCGGCATTAATTTTTTCGGCAAGCGCTTTGGCTTCTTCAAGCTCTTTTTGTTTGTGGTAAGCGGCAGCGTCCCGCTGACCTTTCATTGCGTTTACAGCGTCCTTTGTCGCAAGGGTTGCAAGCTTTCTCGGAAGAAGAAAATTCCTCGCGTAGCCGTCGCTGACCTTTATAAGGTCGCCTTTTTTGCCCTGACCTTTTACATCCTGTGTTAAGATTACTTCCATTTTTTATCAAATCCTTTCATTCAGCCTTGTTTGTCCTGTTCAAAATATTCGTCAATTGCCTTTTTAAGACTTTCCTCGGGTGCTTCACTTCCGTCTGTCGGAAGCTGAGTTGCCGCCATGCTTGCGTGACCGCCGCCGCCTATTTTTTCAAGTATGAACTGTACGTTTATATTACCGAGCGACCTTCCGCTTATATGAGCCGTTTCACCCATATTGCAAATTACAAATGAAGCGGTAATGCCGTCAATTTCAAGCAAATCGTCCGCCGCGGTAGCGGCAATGACTATATTATCCGTATTGCCGCTGTCGGTGGGCGAAAAAGACGAAATGGCAATATTTTTTCTGTAAACATAATGGCGCTCGACAATTCCGCTTCTTGTGGCATAGCTTTCAAGGTCGTTCTGGAAAAGCTGTTTTGTGCTGAGCGTATCAACACCGATTTTTTTAAGATATGCCGCCGCTTCAAAAGTCCTTGTTCCCGTGCGGAAGGTAAAGCCGTTTGTATCTATTACAATGCCCGCGTAAAGCGCTTCCGCGACAGCTTCGTCAATGCAGGCGCCGTCACCCACAAAACGCAGAATTTCAGTTACCATTTCACATGCCGAAGAAGCGGACGGTTCAAGAAACGTAAACTGGCATTTGCTTTTGTCTATTCTGCTTTCGCTCATTCTGTGATGGTCGATAGCAATGACCTTGCTTATTTTGCCTAAAATATCTTTATTTTCAAGAAGCTCAGGTATAAAAACGTCAACAAC
>CACZTG010000220.1 GCA_902783995.1 uncultured Ruminococcus sp.
TAAGCGCTCCTTTCGCTTCCTTTAATACATTTATATTCATAAAAACAGCATATATTCCATCTGCGTCAATAACAAGGGGCTTATTTAACCCCCGTATTATTTTATGCACAAAGGCGACAGTTTGCTCATTTCTGCCAAGCCCCGGACCGATAGCCGCCGCGTCATATTCCTCTGCTTTTTTCAAAAAATCATCCGCGGCTTTTTCATTAAAAAAGTCCTCACAGGGAAGCGGAAACGTCATCGCTTCCGTAAGTTTTATTTCCATAATTGCGTTTAAATTCTTCGGCACGGCAAGGCTCACAAGCCCCGCGCCGCCTCTGAGCGCGCCGGAAGCGCAAAGCGCAGCCGCCCCCGTATAGCCGACAGAGCCTGCCGCAATTAAAACCTTTCCGTTATCACCCTTGTTTGAAAGGACGCTTCCGGCAGGTTTCCATTTTTTCATAAGTGCTTCGTCCGTAAGCTGTACGGCGGCGCACTCGTTTTTCGGCAGAGCTATATCTCCTATTACAACCTTTCCCGCGTACTCGTATCCGCTGCCCGTATAAAGACCGATTTTGCCGTAGCCCATGCTTACGGTTAAATCAGCTTTCACTGCGTTGCCGAGTACTTTTCCGCTGTCGGCATCAATTCCGCTCGGAACATCAACCGAAATGACGGGCTTTCCGCTTTCGTTTATGCAATCAATCACATCCGAAACATTTTCCCTGACATTGCCTTTTATTCCTATACCGAGAAGGCAGTCAAAAATCAAATCAAAACCCGAAAAATCAGTGTTTCCGGTAAATTTCACACCCAGTTTTTTAATAATATCAAGGTTCATCTTTGCGTTTTCGGTCAGCTTATCGGAATTAAAAAGCCCAAAAACCGTAACATCGACATTTTTAAGAAAAAGGTGCCTCGCAATGGCAAAACCGTCTCCTCCGTTATTGCCTCCGCCGCAAACAACAACAATCTTTTTATCCTTAATATCAAAAAATGCTTCAGCCTCCCTGATGACGGAGACTGCCGCATTTTCCATAAGCAAAGCGGAAGGTATGCCAAAAAGTCCGGTTGCCTCTTTTTCTTCACGCTGCATATCAGCACACGATATAAGCTTCATATTTATAACCATGCCTTTCCGCAAATATTTTAAAAACCAACATCATTATTCAAGAAAAGTATGACTCGGATTTGTTTTTTTCATCATTTTAAGCATACTTTCATTCGGCGTAAAAATAACCCTTGTAAGCTGCTCTTTTTCATGGTAAACAGCAAAAAAATCAATAACCTCCGAATCTCCCTTTGAAGCGTCTATTTTTTTCTGGATATTGCTTCTTTCATACTCATTTGCGTAATCAACCGTTGCGGGAGCGATAATTTCAACACATTTTAAATCAATGCTCGCAATACGTTTTCTGCGGCTTTTGCCTTTAATGACATCAATATCCATAACGCCTTCCGTTATGCAGTATTCAAATTCAAGATTTCGTGAACCGATTATAAAATGTACACCATACCAAAGCGCCGCAATCGCAAGCAAAACAAAAGTACCGTATATCGGCTGAAAAATAAACTGCAGCGCAATAAACGTTATGAACGCCGCGCAAATAACGGTAAGCACGCTTATCGCTATATCGGCAGGGCCTCTCTTTCTCGCAACCATATATTCTGTGTAAAGTTCCATAATTCTTCTTCCTTTCTTTTACTGCCTTATCCTGTCCGAACTCATTAAAACAGCGTTTTCAACAGGAGCGCTGTAATAGTTTTTTCTTATGCAGTCCTCTTTAAACCCGATTTTTTTATAAAGAGCTATTGCGGCAGCGTTGCTCTCTCTGACTTCAAGTGTTATACGTTCACAGTGCTCCGCGGCTTCTTCAAAAAGCGCCGCCGCAATGCCTTTTCGCCTGAAAAGCGGCAAAACGGCAACTCTTGTGATGTCAAGCTGACCGCATATAAGGTGACCGCCCAGATAACCGATGATTTTCCCTTTATGCTCCGCCGCGAAATACAGCGCTTGCGGCAGCTCCAGCTCGCGGCAAATCATATGTTCGTTCCAGCAGTCGCTGAAACATACTTTTTCAATTTCGGTGATTCCGGCAAGGTCGCGGGCTGTTATTTTTTTTATTTTCATTTTTTTATAACATTATAGCCTGCCGATTTATAAAGTCTGTTGCGGACGCTTTGACCGAGCTGGCTCATTTCGGGAGCTTCGCATAATATAATTTCCGTACCGTATTTGTCAAACTCACGTAAATCCGCAAAAAGATTTTTTGCCATATCGGCGGCGTTATCTCCCCAATATTTTATGTTTTCACATTTGTATTTTCTGCCGTTTTTACAATAAACCCCAAGCTTTTTACCCTTGTTTTTTTCAAGATATTCGTTTATTCTGCCTTCCGTGCCGTTTTCAAAAACAATAACCTCAGCTTCGGGCGCGTAATGCTTATATTTCATTCCGGGGCATTTCGGAGCTTCATCTGCTTTTAAAGGCTCCAAAAGCCCTTTATCCATAACGCAGTCTTTTAAAACCTCTCGCAGCATATCAAGTGTTATGCCGCCCGGACGAAGCACCGCCGGTACTTTCCCCGTAAGGTCAACAACCGTTGATTCAATACCTATTTGGCAAGCGCCGCCGTCAATTATCATAGGTATTTTGCCGTCCATATCCTGCGAGACATCATATGCGGTTGTGGGACTCGGTTTGCCTGAAATATTCGCGCTAGGCGCGGCAACAGGTACGTTTGCCGCAACAATCAGCTTTCTCGCGATTTCGTTTGACGGCATTCTCACGGCAACGGTTTCAAGCCCGCCGGTCACACAATAAGGCACAGCTTTTTTTTTGGGCAAAACAACTGTCAGCGGTCCCGGCCAGAAATGCCTTGCCAGCTTTACCGCTTCATCATTTAAAAAAGCGATTTCCTCTGCCTGTTCCATAGCGGCTATATGTAAAATAAGCGGATTATCCGAAGGTCTGCCTTTTGCCTCAAATATGCTCTTTACGGCATTTTCATCAAAACCGTTCGCGCCCAGCCCATAAACCGTTTCGGTGGGAAAAGCGACAAGCCCTCCGTTTTTTATTATTTCACCTGCCGACAATATGCCGTTTTCATCATCGCCGTTTATGTGCTTTGTTATCAAAACAACACCTTCCGCAAAAAATAATCTTTCATTATATATTTTATCATAAAAAAATAAAAAATGCAATAATATTTTTACAATAAAAAAATTTTAAGAATAAAAACAAAATAACTGTACAAAATAATAATAAATAATGCGGTAAAATTTTTCCGCATAATATGCGTCTTACCTGCCCACAGATAAGGCGTAGGCCAAAAAATATTTGTGGGCAGAAAGGCATATGAAAAAATGGATGTTACAGCACTTGTTTTAGTTATCATAGGCGCGCTCAACTGGGGGTCTATCGGAATTTTCGGCGTGGATGCGCTCGGAACTCTGCTTGGCGGACAGCTTTCCGTTTTAAGCCGTGTTGTATATACTGTCGTAGCTCTTGCCGGAATCTGGTGTATAACCCTTCTTTTCAGAGACAGAGAAACAACAGTCGGTCACAGAGTATGATATTCTCCACATAAAAGTCCCGCCCGTTAAAAGGTTTAACCTTAACGGGCGGGATTTTATTAATCCGCATAATACTGTGTGACTATATACGCCAGTTTGTAATTTTGTTTCTAATCAAGTGATGAATGCTGCGCGACAATTTCCCAGCCGTCCTTGCGGAAAGCCTTATATTGTCTCATTGCCGGAACAACATATCCTCTGAGTCTTATAAGCTCCGATACCGAAACAATTTTTATTCCTTTCGCCGCAATATTCGGAAGTGCGGTTTCAAGCGCCTCAGCGTTATATACGTTATCGTGAATAAGTATAATATTACCGTCCTCGGCATTATTTGTAATACCGTTTATTCTCGACTCTATGCTCACGCCTCCCGAACCCGGAGCATTCCAGTCATTGCCGATATTATAGCCGTTCATAAGCGGTAAGGTTACAGCTTCAAATATATCATCGCTTGTGTCGTTGCCGGGGGACCTGTATATTATCGGATATACGCCTACCGCTTCAAACACTTTGTTTTGCGCCATCTCAAAATGATTCTGAATACCCTCTTTGGTATCGGGAAGTAAAGTTGAATTACTGTGATTTCCTATTTCCGAGCCTTCCTCAAGCACTCTTTCAAGAAGCTCTCTGCTTGTTTCGACAATTCCGCTTGCGTTTTTCACATTAATTCCTATCGAGAAAAACGTTGCGTGCGCGTCATTTGCTTTAAGTACATCAAGAATAACTCCCGTTGAAGCTTCTTTGGGTCCGTCATCAATTGAAAGTGCCGCAATATTCGCAAGACCGTTATCGGCACCGAAAGTATATACGCCTCCCACGGATAATTCACCGTCAAAGTGTAAATCTATCGTATGTCCGTAATACGAAAGCTCATTTTCAAGTGTTATAATTCTTCCGTAATTTGCTGCCGGAACATTAACTGTTTTATATCCGTGCCCGTCAACCTGATAACTGAAGGTTTTTGCCTCGGACGCTGCGCCTATAACCGCAGCAAAGCCTGTTCCCGTAAAATCAAACGAAGCTTCGTCATTCGCTCCGAATACAACAGATGAATCCGAGAGTACTATGCTCTGTTCTCCGGAATCAATCATAGAAGCATTTATCGCGTTTCCGGAATTATTAACCGGAGTTGTAAATGCGGAAGCGGAAACAAAAGCAATATTTGTCCACGGAGAACGTGAAACGGGATTTGCGGGTATGGTATGGTTCTCCGGAGTACCTTCCGGTACATAAACATCGTACAGATAAGTCTTTAAATAATTACATATCTCCGTATTAACATTTTCCGCGCTTACTCCGTTTAAATCCAGGCAGCCAACGCCCGCTCCCTTATATGTTTCCGCAATCTCGCTGTACGCCTCATACGCGCCCGAAGCCTGTCCTTTGTTTCTGAGAACAAAAACTATATCGGCACGCGGATTTTTTAAGTAAATACTTCTGACAACAGCTTCTGCCTGACGCTTTATATCAAATTTTGACCATACCTTGTTTTCGGCATACGAAGCGGGGTCGCCGCCTGTTAAGTCAACAAAAACCGCATCGGGTGAAAAATTGTTGTAAATTTTATTTGCGGTAAGCGCCATCGCCGCAGTCGAAGCCCCATACATACCGCTGTTTTCCGATGTTACGCTTATACCGTCAAAATTTGACGCAAGCCACGACGAAACAGCGCCCGAATATGACAGGCTCTCCGAATTGCCGCTTAAATAGCTTATGTTCAGCGCATTATCCGATAAAATTTTTCTTTTCGCGTTCGCAAGTACGGGATTTGTACTGTCAAAACCCTTTACCAACACATTCTCATGCGAGGTACTTATTTCAAGTCCCGACGTATTATCCCTGCAAATCGCGTAAACATTCATATTTCCGCTGACAGCGCTGATATCTTCACTCCATCTTACAAAGGTATATCCTTGTTTGACAACATATCCTGCCGGCATTTCGGCAGCGTCCCCGTCGAGTACACTTACGCTGCCGAGAAACGTACTGTTATCCGTTCCGTAAAAATTGACCGTGTACCGGTTTTTGCCGAAATCGACGGGGCTTTCAAACTCTCCGAATGTTTTATACATATGCTTATATGTAACAATATCAAATAAACCGTCATTTTTTTTCTGCTGCGCGTATCCAAGCACTTCACGCATTACTTCTTCCGGAAATTCCGTGAAATTATGAGCGTAAATTACAATCCAGTCTCTGTTTCTTATCATTCTGTCAATAATTGCCTTAATTTCATCCGCTGTTTTTCCGTTAAAAGAATCTCTCCTTTTGCGATACTGCTCCGAAACTCCGTAAAGGTCGGAATATTTGTAATATTTAGCGGTTATCGGCTCAACCGCTCTGCCGAAGGCTGTACTTGTATCTGAATTTGTTCCTCCCGACAGAATTATTCCGTTAACGTTAAAGCCTCTGTCCGTAAGCACATCGTAAGAGGTTTTAAAGTCGTTGTCAATTGTTTCCCACGATGTAGAGAAATTAAACTGTGAATGGGTTGCCGTATGTGAAAGAATCTCTCCTCCGCTTCCCTCAATTTCTTCAAGCACGCCGGGATTTCTGTCAATATACTTGGTAGGAATTGCCGCGCATACAGGAAATCCGTATTCACCGGTAGCTATATCAAACATCGGTTCAAGGTTATCATTGTTATCATCAAAAACTATTGTCATATAACCCTTGTCATAAGGCTTCCATGTCATTGCATTTGTTTCGGCGGTCTGTACCGTGCCGTAATTGATAACAGGCTTTACTCCTTCGGCGCTTGCGCTTAAATCTGTTTCAAGTGTTACGGAATATATCAAAGCCGTACTTGTGGCTGCCCCGTATGATTTAAAATGAATATAATTATCATGGGCGTCCTGCGCAAACGGATTTGAGTCAACATACCGCTTTGATTCTTTAATACTCTTTCTTGTATTTGTTGTGCCGTCAATATCAACCGTTATAACAGATTTATCAACAACGGTTATTGACGCCGTATATGTCTGTAAATAACCGTCTCCGGTTGTTGCCTGCGTAGGAAGCTCGTCCGAACCCATCAAAACCGTACTGTCTCCTGTTTCATAAACCTTCACAATATCCCATGCCGGCTTATCTCTGCTTTTATTGCACGCATACACTGTAAACTGATAATAGGAATCCTTCTTGTCATTTACCTGAAAACGACAGGTAAGACCACTGTTTGAATCGTTGTTTTTAGCGTTAAGCGTGATTTTATATGTATTTGTAATATCCGAATAATCCTGCGGTCTCCATTCTGTTCTGCACTCTCTGTCCGCATATGTTCCAAGCCCTACATAACCGCCCTTAAGCATAAGCGCTCCGTTTTCAAGCGATGCTCTCTCATCAACATTTGATGAAAAGACTTTTGCTGTTTTACTGACCGGCGGAGTGAGATAAAATTCCGAATTACCTATTCTTACATCACTGTTATATAAAGGATAATCATACGCGTCGGTATCTATTTTATACTGTTCCGCAACCGCCTGCTGATTTCTGAAATCGGCGGAAGCAATTACGGTATATGTATTTTTCGGCGGACTCTCAAGGGTTTCCGCCTCTGTTACAGGCTTAAACTCATCGTCAAACATAAATACTCTGAGGTAATCGAAATCACCTGTCAGGTTAAATACCTCCGCGTCTTTTGTATAAGGACGAAGAACGCAGCTTTTAAGTTTATTTTCTTTATATCCGCATACATAGGTTGTACCCGATTCGCAAAAATCAAAGCTTGTATTTACCGTGTAATTATCACCTTCACGCGTAACATATGAAGAAGTTCTCGGGCTTGCGACGGTTTCAAGCTTTAAAAGACTTATTTTGGGCTGAACGCCGCTGCCTCCGTACGGAATAAGCTGAATATAATTATCTTTCAGGGAATGATAAAACGGCGAACTGTCCGTGTATGATAACGTTTCGTTAAGATTGAAATTCGTGTTTGATTTTCCCGTAATGTGAACCGTAATGTTACTGTTGTTTACCACAGTTATTTCCGCGCTGAAGCCTTTTAAATATCCGTTCCCGGTTGTCGCGATTGATGGAATTTGTCCCGAGCTTAAAAGCGCTGTGTCCGTATCATTTACTCTTTTATAAAGCACCCATGCGGGGAAATTTTTGTCTCTGTTGCAGGAGGATATAAGAAGCATATATCCTTCCGATGTATTGGAATCTGTATTAAATCTTATAATTATTCCGCTGTTTGAGTTATAATTTTCACCGGAAACCGTAAATTTGTATGTATCGCCCGCCTTATCGAAATTTTCCGGCTGCCAGGTAAAGCGACATTCCTTGTGAAGATACATACTGTAGCTTGTTGATTTTCCTTGTATCATAACAAGCTTTCCACTCGATATCTGTCCCTTTTCCTTTGTGCTGAATACCGTTCCTGTCGGCGGATTAATATACACATCGGAGCTTCCCACCTGTATCGGTGATGCGGTTGTGGCATTACCGCCCGAATCAACAGGGATTTCTACAATCTCCGAATCCGCAAATTTTGAAAAATCCGTTTCGCAAAGCGTCTGAAACTGAATTTCATCAGCGGCAATCGTAAGTGGCATAAGCATTAAAATCATCAAAAAAACAAGTGCCGCGCATAAAATTTTTTTCATGTCTGTCTTCCTTTCAATTTTGTCATATTTTATATATGCCTGATTTATATATACACTTTAATTATACCACGATACCATATTATATACAAGTCGATATTTTGTACACACCTTATGAAAAAAGACTGCCGACAGCTTAGGTGTCGGCAGTCTGCAATCAGTCTGAAAGAGGATTATATAAAGGTGAATCCACAATTCCTTTCCTTGTCGGCTTTATCGGGTCGCTCATAAGAAAATACCTTGTATCGTCA
>CACZTG010000221.1 GCA_902783995.1 uncultured Ruminococcus sp.
AAATAATGTCAGAAAAGTTATTGAAGAAACAAAAGGCGAATATTCGGTTATTGTAACTGCCGACCACGGAGGGCATGACCGCGTTCATGGCACCGAAACAGACGAGGATATGGTAATACCGATGATATTTTACGGACGGGGCTTTACGCCCGGCAGGGAGCTTACAGGGGTAAGTATTCTTGATATAGCGCCGACAGTCGCGGATATTATGAAGGTTCCCGCAGCAAAAGAGTGGGAAGGCAAATCGGTTTTGTCTTAGAAAAAATTATGGAAAAGCGAGGCACAGAGCTTGAATACGGCAGACACACAAAGAAAAAACGATATATTAAAAATTATTGCGGTCACCGCGCTTATTTTGATGACAATGGTTTTCCGTAATTTAAATTTCAGTAATATTTTTTTAGCCAAGCTTTCAGACAATGTACGGGCGTTTATCTATATCGGTATTTTTTCGGTATGGGGCGTTTTTGTAAATAAGCGTGTTATATTTGTTCATGTACGTAAAATACTTATAACTATTGCCGCGCTTATGGTTATGTGGATTGTACTTCGCACGTTTAAATGGCATTATGTTCTAAATCCGCATATTGTCCGTTATTTTTGGTATTTTTATTATATACCTATTCTTCTTATACCTATGCTTGCGGTTTTTGTATCCGTATCTGCCGGAAAGCCTGAAAATTACAGATTTTCTTTAGTATTATACATTTTACTTACCGTAACGGCAGCTTTGATTATTCTTGTAATCACAAACGATTTTCATCAATTTGTTTTTAAATTTGATAAAAATGCTGTTATATATTCGGAGGAAAACTATTCGTATGGTTTCGGGTATTTTCTTGTAGTTTTATGGGGAATATTTTGTTCTGTGCTCTCTTTTTTAATTATGCTTGCGAAGTACAGGATTTTTCCCGGCAAAAAATATTTATGGCTTCCCGTTCTGCCGTTAATTGCCGCGGTGACGCACGTTGTTCTTTACGCGGTGCATTTTCCGTTTATTCTATTCGGGTTGGGCGATATTGCTGTATTTTACAGTCTTGTATTTGCCGGCTTTTTTGAAATTTGCATACAGTGCGGTCTTATAGGTTCAAATACAAGATATGAAGATTTGTTTAATGCTTCCGTCGGTATGTCCGTACAGATTACAGACAATGATTATAATGTGTTTTTTTCATCCTCGGACGCTGAACCGGAAAGTATAGAAGATATGAAAAAAGCGGAAAAAAGCCCATTAATAATAATGAACAAAAGAATACTTCACAATATGCCGATAAACGGCGGGCATGTTGTTTGGAGCGAAAGTATAGAGGAATTTGAGAAGCTTCGTGAAAATCTTTCATATATTTATGAAGAGCTTTGCGAGCGCAACGAATTTCTAAAATATGAGTATGAAAAAGAAAAGATATATAAAACAATAAAAGAACAAAACAGACTTTATGACCTTTTGCAGGCAAAAACGCAAGTGCAGCTTGATAAAATCGATGAGTTGATTAAAGAATACAGTGAGTCCGGAACAGATGATGAAAAGCGGCGGATTTTATCAAAAATTGTTGTGCTTGGAAGCTTTATCAAGCGCAGAAAGGATTTTATTCTTTCGGTCGATTCTACGCCCATTATACCCGAAAGTAAGCTTGAAAGCGCGCTCGGAGAATCCTTCAGGGCTTTGAATCTTTTAAAAATCAAAGGCGGTTTTTTTGTCAAAACGGGACACGAATGTCTATCGGGAGAAATTTTAATTCACGCTTATGATTTTTTTGAAGATGTTACGGAAACGGTTTTTGACGATGCAGGGTATATAAATGTTAGTGTATGTGAGGTGGCGGGAAAGCTGCGGATAAGCATTAATGTTGACTGTAATGTTTCCTGCGAAAAGCTTACACAAAAATATAAAAATATTTATATTGTTGATGAAAAAGACGGCAGCTTATTTTTTGCGCTTCCTCTTGAGGGAGGTGAAAGCTGTTGACGCCTTTTTATCTAATTTCCAAAGATTTACAATGTATGATTGCCGGCTTGTTTTTTATTGCAAGTGCAGCGGAATTTGCGCTTTTTTTGTATAAATATATAAATAATTTTAAATTTCGCCGCTGCAGGAAAGAAGCTGTTTTATTTGTCTTTCTTTTGCTGTTTACATCGTATCTTTCATCGGAACCGACAAAAAACACGCCTGTAAAAAATATAAAAGTGCCGTATATTCTTATATCGGCTTTGGCTGTTTTAATATTTATTGCTGCGCTGACAAGTATAAACAGAGAATATATGAAAAGCCATACAAAAATTTCAAAATCATCAATTAAAGAGGCTTTTGATAATTTAAATTCCGGCGTGTGCTTTGCCGATGCTTCGGGGAAAATAATCCTTATTAATCAGATTATGGGAAAGCTGATTTCCGAGCGAACCGGAAGTTTTCCTCAGACAATAGCCGAAATTGAGCGTGCTCTCAGGGAAAATGCGCAGGAAGACTCAGAACTTGAAACAGAATCGTTTTACCGCTTTTCGGACGGCAAAGTATGGAAATTCAGACAAGAAGTCATCAATAAACCTTCACTTGAAAATTATTATCAGATTACATCTGATGATGTGACGGAACTTTACGGAGCAAGCGAACAGTTAAAAAAAGAAAACGAAGAACTTAAACTAACAAATGAAAGAACGGAAGAACTTTATAAGCGTCTTTCGGAAAGAATAAGAGAACAGGAAACTCTTAATCTGAAAATGCGCATACATGATGAAATCGGTACAAGTCTTATTGCAATATCTGATATTTTAAACGGAAACGATAAAGGAAATACATTAGGAGAATTGTCGGAGCTTAAAAACGCCGTAAGCTATTTTTCCGGAACCGGTCTTCCCGAAAACGGTACCTTTGATGAGGCAAAGCTTAAAGCCGCAAAGCTTAACATCAAGCTTACATTAACAGGCTTTATGCCGGAGGATACCAAATTTGAAAGCATAGTAGCCGCGGCAGCAATAGAATGTGTTACAAACTGTGCACAGCACGCAAAAGGCAGCAGGGTATATGTGCGTATAACAGAAAACACCGACATTTATACAGTTACAATTACAAATGACGGTGAAATTCCGAAAGGCAAAATAACAGAGGGCGGCGGGCTTTCGTCACTTCGAGGAAGAATTGAATCTGCCGGAGGAGAAATGATTATTTTGTCAAGCCCAAGGTTTGCGCTTATAATTAATCTGAAAAAATAAATTTACAGATATGGAGCTTTTATAATGATAAATACAGTAATCACCGAAGATAACCTTTTTATGCAAAATCATTTACGCCGTATGCTTGAGGCTGATAAACGTTTTAATGTAATCGGCGCAGTACGTGACGCGGCGGAAGCAGAGGAACTTTGCAAAAACAAAAAAATTGACCTTGTGCTTATGGATGTTCAGACGCTGCATAACAATTCGGGACTTGCGGCAGGAGAGCGTATAAGAAAAAAAAATAATAATACAAAAGTAATTATCGTAACCTCACTTGTTGACCCGGAGGTGCTTGCAAAAGCCCGAAAAGGCTCCGCAGACAGTCTATGGTACAAAGACCACGGAAAATCGGAGCTTATGGAGGTAATCAATCGTACACTTTCCGGAGAAAAGGTGTTTCCGGATTGTTCACCGAATGTCGAGCTTAACGATATGTTTTCCGATGATATTTCTCCGAGACAGCTTAATATCCTTCGTTGTTTCGTAAAAGGTATGACATATGATGAGATTGCGGAAGAATTAAAACTGAGTAAAAACGGCGTGCGCTGGAATCTTGAACAAATTGTTGAAAAAGGCGGTTTTAAAAATAAACACGAAATGCTTGCCGCAGTCATTGAAAATAAACTGATTGTAACAACACTTAAAGAATAAAAACGAAAAAATTTTAAATAATTAATACTTGATTTTTGACGATATATAGTGTATAATAATACTGTGGAAAATTTTGCGTATGTGAGATTGTTACAATGAGTAATGGAATTATCGGTCAGGAAAAAATAAAAAATCTTTTCTTTAGTTTGGTTAAAAACAAAACTCTTGGCCATTGTTATGCGCTTGAAGGGGAAAAGGGTATGGGTAAAAGCCGCATATCGGAGCTTGTCGGGCAAATGGCTGTTTGTGAAAATCACAATGCCTGCGGCACGTGTAAAAGCTGTGTAATGGCTCTGGCGGGAACACACCCCGATATTGAGCATATTATTCCCGAAGAAGGCAAGAAAACGATTGGCGTTGAGGTTGTAAGGAAAATGATTTCGGGCATTTATGTAAGACCGTATATCGCAGAGAGAAAGGTTATAATAATAAATAATTTTGAGCTTGCGATGCCTCAGGCACAAAACGCTGTTTTAAAAGTGCTTGAGGAACCTCCTGAGTATGTTTTGTTTTTGCTTACGGTGTCATCGGAAAAAGATATGCTTGATACCGTAAAATCACGTTGTGTATTGCTGAAAATGCAGCCTTACAGCAAAGCGGAAATTTGCCGGGCTTTAAGTGAAAGAGCAAAATTATCACCTGCGGAAATTGAATTTGCCGCAGCCTATTCGGGCGGAAATATAGGTAAAGCTTTTAAAATTGTCGAAAACGAGAATTTTGCAGGGTTAAGGCAGGAAGCCGTGGACGCGCTTACAGAGCTTACCGACAACAGTAATATAATGCCTCTTGTGAATATTACCGGTAAAGATAGAAGCAGCGATATTGATACTACGCTTGAATGTATTACAAGTTTTTTAAGAGATGTCGCTTTAATAAGAATGGGGCTTAATGATTCGGTAATAAATATTGATTATAAAGAAAAGCTTGAAAGGGCGGCAAGTAAAATTATACCGCAAAAGCTGATAGATTCGATTCTTGTTATGCTTGAAACGAGAGATATTCTGAAAAGAAACATTAATTATAATCTCGCGGTTTCTCACGCCGTGCTTTGCAGTCTTGAAGGGCTGTGTAAAGCGGATATACAGAAAGGACAAAAAAATGGTTGAAATAGTTGGAGTAAGGTTCAAAAAGGCAGGTAAAACCTACTATTTTGCGCCGGGTAATTTAGAGCTTAAGAGCGGTGAAAACGTTATTGTGGAAACTGCGAGAGGAATTGAATTCGGTGAAATTGCAATTCCCAACAAAGAAATTAATGAAAGCTGTATAAGCGCGCCTCTTAAGCCCGTTGTTTGCAGAGCAACGGAAGCGGATAAAAAGCAGGTTGAGGAAAACAAAATAAAAGAAAAAAAGGCTGTCCCGATATTTAACGAAAAAGTTGCACGGCACGGACTTGATATGAAGCTTGTAGATGTTGAATATACATTTGACGGAAGTAAGGTTTCGTTTTTCTTTACGGCAGACGGCAGAGTGGATTTCAGAGAGCTTGTAAAAGATCTTGCCGCCACCTTCCGTACCCGAATAGAGTTAAGACAGATAGGTGTGCGCGATGAAGCAAAAACTCTTGGAGGCATAGGCATATGCGGCAGAGAATTATGTTGTTCCGGTTTTCTCGGAGAGTTTATTCCCGTTTCCATAAAAATGGCAAAGGAACAAAATTTATCTCTTAACCCCACAAAAATTTCAGGAAACTGCGGAAGGCTTATGTGTTGCTTAAAATATGAGCAGGACGCATATGAAAATCTCGGAAAAACAATGCCGCATAACAGTGCGTATGTAAAAACTCCGGACGGAAACGGAAACGTTGTAAACGTAAATATTCTTGAGCAGCTTGTGGATGTAAGACTTGAATCGAGCGGGAGTATTAAGCGATATAACAGTTCTGAAATAAAAGTAATAAAAAATACGGAACAAGCTATTGATTCCGGTACACTTGAAGAGCTTAGAAGTCTTGAAGATT
>CACZTG010000222.1 GCA_902783995.1 uncultured Ruminococcus sp.
AAATTCGGACTTTTTAAGTGGCTCCCGACCACTACTCGCTGCTTTCGGTTCCACATCCCCGTCGAAACCTTTACGCCCCCGTATTATGCTGTATTAAATTCTGTTTCTTTCTTTAAGCTCTCTTGCAATTTCGCGTTTCGCATCACGCTCCGCGTTTGAAGCGCGTTTGTCATAGAGCTTTTTGCCTTTTGCAAGAGCAACTTCAACCTTTATTCTGCTTCCTTTAAAATAAACCGAAAGAGGAACAAGCGCATACCCTTCACGCTGTACAAGCCCGAAAAGCTTGTTGATTTCGCGTTTATGCATTAAAAGCCTGCGAACACGCAGAGGGTCTTTATTAAATATATTGCCCTGCTCGTAAGGACTTATGTGAAGCTGTTTTACATACATTTGCCCTGCTTCGATATCAATCCAGCTGTCCTTAAGATTAAGCCTGCCCGCGCGGACGGATTTTACCTCTGTTCCCACAAGCTCAATGCCTGCCTCATACTTTTCCTCAATAAAATACTCGTGGTAAGCCTGTCTGTTGCTTGCCAGAGTTTTTATGCCTTTTTCGTTCATAACGGGCTTACCTCCTTTGTATTTTTTATTTCTTTGCTATATTATTATACCACGCTTTAAAAAATATTTCAAGTATTTATATATTACATTTTTTTTGTTTTTTCGGTCCGGTAATATAAAAAACCGGTAAAACGCTTTACATTTGGGAAAAAATGTTGTATAATATAGAAAAGCTGTTTTTCAGGAAACTGCTTTGTACGGTCAGTCGCAATTACCTGACCTAAATAAAAACACGAAAGGAAAATTTTTATGAACTTAACAACAAAAAGCATTACAAAAATTGCCGCTATTGCTGCAATTTACGCGGTACTTACACTTATGCCGGGATTAAACAGCTTTGCTTACGGCCCCGTGCAGTTCAGAATTTCGGAGGTTATGACTGTCCTTCCGATATTTACTCCGCTTGCCATTCCCGGTCTTACAATAGGGTGCTTTGTATCTAACATATTAAGCCCTATCGGGGTCCCAGATATGATATTCGGTACGGCAGCGTCACTTCTTGCGGCGCTCGGCAGCTGTTTTTTAAGAAATAAACCGAAAGCGCTTGCCGTAACTCCGGCGATTTTCTCAAACGGTATAATAATCGGCTGGATGATAACCTTTTTTTATGAAAAACCGCCCGCGCATTTTGTGACGGTTATGTTATACAATATGCTTACGGTTGCGCTCGGAGAGGCGGCGGTATGCTTTATTCTCGGCTTGCCCCTGGCGGTATATATCGGCAAACACAGGCATATCTTTAAACTGTAAAAGGATTTAAGGTGATTTGATGAGATATTTACTCGGAATTTATATCGGCGGAAAGCTTCAGCGGAAAATATATCTTGATGAGTTTCCGGGTTTTTTTGAAGGAGTGCCAATAACGGTAGGCAGGAGAGAAACAAACGATATTTGTATTCCGCAAAATACGGTTTCGAGACAGCACGCGACCATAAAATATAACCGCGGCGATATTGAGCTTACCGACAGCGGGAGCTTAAATAAGCTCAGCGTAAACGGGAAAGTATATAATAAAATAACGCTTATAAACGGTATGCAGGTTGTTATCGGAACAGGAACAAGCGACCCGGAATCTGTTATACTTCTTTTTGTTGATAAAGGCGCTGCTCCGGCAGAGCCTACGGCAACCGCGGAAAAGACGCAGACGAGGAAAAAACAGGCGGTAAACAGGCAGCACTCTCCGAAAAAAGAGAAAAGCGTTATCGGCAGAAGGCTGTTCGCGATTATGGCTGATATGGTTATTTGCCTTTTTATGATTATAGGGCTTTGCGGAATTATCGCTTTAATATTCGGTGTTCGTGGTAAAATCAAATTCTTTATGGCTTTTTCGGTCATGCTTTGCTTCTGGCTGTATTTCGCGCTTGCGGAGTCGGGCTCAAACGGCGGCACAATGGGAAAAAATATTTTCGGTATAGTTGTTGTCGATAAAGAAGGCAATGAAATAGGTTTTGGAAAAGCGACTGTCCGTCTTGCGGCGAAGTTTTTGTCGGCATTCACTTTGTTTTTGCCCGTTTTTGGCAGCGGCAGGTGTCTGCATGATGTAATTGCGGGAACTTATGTCATAAGAAAAAAGGACTGACGCTTTAATAAGGCGCTAACTGTGTAAATTTTAACGGCTCTTTTGCGGTCAGCCGGTACTTGCTTGGCGAAAGCCCTGTCTGACTTTTAAACATACGTGAAAAAGTAAATAAGTCTTCATAGCCTACCGAACGTGAAATTTCTCCTATTGAAAGGGTGGTTTCAAGAAGAAGCCGGCTTGCGAGTCCTGCTTTAAGCGATATAATGTACTGCATTGGCGAAAGTCCCGTTTCGGCTTTAAAAATAGCGCAAAAATATTTTCTGTCAAGCCGAAGAAGCTTCGCAAGCTCCTCAACGCTTGCGGGAAAATGTATGTTGTTATTTATATAATCAATCGCGCGTTTTACATAAATTGTGCGTTTGGGGTATTTTTTGTTAATATGCGAAGTAAAATCCGCAAGACAGGAAAAAATTTGCACAAGGCTGCCGAGAGCATACATTTCATCAAGAGAGTTTTCCTTTAACAGACCACGGATATTTGTAAATATGCCGTTCAGTTTCGCGTCAAATATTTTTGGGAAAACAGGGTTAAACTGTGATATATCGGCAGTTTCAAGAAGCCCTTTGACATAACTTCCGTTAAAACCAACCCAGACATATTCCCATGGATTAAGCTCATCTGCTTCATAATATGTTACGCATCCGGGCTCAATCAAAAACGCCTGCCCCGCTTTAACGGCAAATTCTTTATTGTCAAAACCGAGTATGCCTTTGCCGTTTATTATGTAGTGTATAAGGTAGTGGTTTCGTACCGCGGGACCGTATTTATAGCCCGGTTCGCATTTTTGTGTGCCTGCCGAAAGAATGTTAAGCTCCGTAAACTTAAAGCCGGCAACCGCAAGAGAATAGTCCTTTAAAACAAGCTTCATGATTTTGCTCTCTTCTTTCATTTGTTTTTATATATTGTATCATATTTTATTAAAATAATAAATATGCAATTTCAACAAAAATATGACAAAATGACATACAGCCGCTTTTAAAAGCGGCTGTATGTCATTTTTTAAAACGCTTTTTTATTGCGTCAAAAAGCTTTGAAATAAAGGAATTGTTTTTATTTGCTTTAACGGATGTTTC
>CACZTG010000223.1 GCA_902783995.1 uncultured Ruminococcus sp.
TATCTGCTTGCTGAGCTTGTTACGGTTTGCCCGAAGCTCACTCGCGCGGTTATTTGCATCACGCTTTTCGTCGTAAAGGGCTATTGCTTCATCAACAAGCGGAAGCTTGCTGTCCTTAAACTTTTTTTTAATGTTTTCCTTTACAATATCCGGATTATCCTTTATAAATTTAATGTCCAACATAATTTTTGCCTCTTTTCTGAATAATACATGGATATATTTTAACATATTCTTCAAATTTTGTCAATACAAAACAGCGTTTGATTTTTCTCATTTTTAAATCTGCACAAAAAAAAGGCTGCTTTTTTACAATTATTGTATTTTTAGCCGAAAATAGTATTTTGCTCTTTACTTTTTGTGTTTTTTGTTGTATAATTATTCATACAACTAAAGATAAAACTAATTTTTATTCATTTGGGGTGTGTTTTTATGCATAAAATTTTTATTGACGGAAGCGCCGGCACAACAGGTCTCAAAATATTTGACAGACTTGCCTGCCGCAGTGATATTGAGCTTATAACGTTGTCGGACGCCGACAGAAAAAATCCTTTAAAGCGCTCCGAGGCGCTCAATTCCGCGGATATTGCTTTTTTGTGTTTGCCTGACGCTGCCGCGGCAGAAGCCGTAAGTTTCATAAAAAATGAACAAACTTGTGTGATTGATACTTCAACAGCTCACAGAACCTCTCCCGAATGGGTTTACGGTTTCCCGGAGCTTGATAAAAGTTTTGAAAACAAAATAAAAACATCAAAAAGAATCGCCGTTCCCGGCTGTCACGCAAGCGGCTTTACAGCGCTTGTTTTTCCGCTTATAAAAAACGGATTTATTTCTTCCGAAACGCTTTTAACCTGCCATTCGCTTACAGGTTACAGCGGAGGCGGTAAAAAAATGATTGCGCAGTACGAGCTTGAAAAGGATAATCCGCTTCTTAAAGCGCCGAGACAATACGGTATTTCTCAGCTTCACAAGCATTTAAAAGAAATGACTGCTGTAAATGGGCTAAAAAATGCGCCTGCGTTTTGTCCGATTGTCGCTGATTTTTACAGCGGTATGGAAGTCACCGTTCCGCTGTTCGCGTCACAGCTTACCGGCGGCAAAACGGTTGATAATATAAAAGAGCTTTACTCGGAAACATATTCAAAAAACGCTATTGTAAAATATGCCGAAGCTTCCGACGAGGAAGGCTTTTTATCGGCGGCAAAGCTTTCGGGCAAGGACACTATGGAAATTGCCGTTTACGGCAATTCCGACCGCATTTTGCTGACCGCAAGATATGATAATCTCGGTAAAGGCGCTTCCGGCGCGGCGCTTGAATGTATGAATCTTGTAATGGGAGAGTCCCCCGAAACCGGACTTGTTATTTAAAATACATTTTTCGTGTTTCCAACTAAAAAAGCTTTTACAGAAAGGTATGACTTAAATATGGATATAGTAAATGGCGGCGTTTGCGCCGCGAAAGGCTTTACGGCAAGCGGAGTACACTGCGGCATACGCCGCAACCGCACAAAAAAAGACCTGGCGCTTATAGTAAGCGAGGTTCCCGCGACAACATCTGCCGTATATACAACAAATCTTGTTAAAGGTGCGCCGATAAAGCTTGACAAAAAACATCTTGAAAATCACACCGCACAGGCTATTATATGCAACAGCGGCAACGCGAATACCTGTAACGCTAACGGTATGGAAATTGCCGAAGAAATGGCGGAGCTTGTGCATAAATATACAAAAATAAAAAAAGAAGATGTTGTTGTAGCCTCCACCGGCGTTATAGGACAGCCGCTTGATATTACTCCCATTGCCGATAATATGGAAAAGCTTGTAAATGGTCTCGGTGACGGCAGCAAGGACGCGGCTCATGCCATTATGACAACCGATACGGAGCTTAAAGAAATCGCGTTAAGCTTTAATATAGGCGGCAAAACCTGTCACATTGGCGGAATCGCGAAAGGCTCGGGAATGATACATCCGAATATGGCAACAATGCTTGTGTTCATAACCTCTGATGTTTCAATTGCGCCCGAAATGCTTGATAAGGCACTTAAAAGCGATATAAAAGAAACCTTCAATATGCTCAGCGTTGACGGCGATACCTCAACAAATGATATGGTTGTTGTTATGGCAAACGGTCTTGCCGGAAATGAAACCATAACGGGCGAAGGCGAAGCTTTTAATGAATTTGCAAAAGCCCTTAACACTGTAAATATATGGCTGTGCCGCAAAATTGCCGCAGACGGCGAGGGGGCAAGCAAGCTGCTTGAATGTAATGTGAGCGGCGCCGACAGCCTTGACGCCGCCAAAAAAGCGGCAAAATCGGTGATTTGCTCCTCGCTTTTAAAAGCGGCAATGTTTGGAGCGGACGCAAACTGGGGACGTGTGCTTTGCGCAATAGGTTACTGCGGCGCTGATATTGACGTATCAAAAATTGCCGTTAGTTTTAAATCCTCAAAGGGCGAAATTCTTGTTTGCGAAAACGGTGCAGGCGTTGACTTTTCGGAAGAAAAAGCAAAGGAGATTCTGCTTGAAAACGAAATTGAGATTAACGTTTGCCTCGGAAACGGCAGTTTTTCTTCAACAGCCTGGGGCTGCGACCTTACATATGACTACGTAAAAATAAACGGTGATTACAGAACCTGATATTATTTTTTGGTTTTGCGAGATTTCTTATCAATTTCTGTTTAAAAATACGTACGAAAGGAAGATAAATTTATGGATATAACAAATGCTCAAAGGGCAAGAGTGCTTGTACACGCTCTCCCGTACATAAAAAAATACAACGGAAAAATTGTAGTTATAAAATACGGCGGCAACGCCATGCAAAGCGAAAAACTCAAAAA
>CACZTG010000224.1 GCA_902783995.1 uncultured Ruminococcus sp.
CGTTCGGAAACAATTTCTTCCAGTTCAAGCAAATCCGCAAGTATTTCCGCATTTGCATCAACATCCTCCGCTATAAGTATCCTGCGTCCCGAAAGCACACTGTTTTCGTATGTTGTATTTCCTTCATCACAGGGAACATCGGATGCAATATATATTCGCTCAGAAGGTTTTAACTTAATGAACACATTAAATGTCGTTCCGATGCCTTTTTCACTATCAACTATTATTTCTCCGTTCATCATTTCAACAAACTTTTTTGTAATTGCCATACCAAGACCGCTGCCACCGTATTTATTGGTTGTTGTAGCATCTTCCTGGGTGAATGTTTCAAAAATCTTGGGGATAAATTCCTTATCCATGCCTATTCCTGTATCCTTTATAACGAAACGCAGCGTGCAATATTCTTCATCTTTGGAAGTCATTTCTGCTGTAAGGTACACATTTCCGGGCGAATCGGTAAATTTTACAGCATTACCAAGAATATTTATCAGAATCTGTTTTATCTTCGTACCATCGCCAAAATAGTAATCACCTACATTTTCTGCGATATGATAATTATAATTCAAACCTTTATCGATGCATTGACCGTTAATGATAATATTGACCTGCTCAATAATCTCGTTAAAAGAAAATTCTTCATTTTTAATCACCATTCGTCCCGACTCAATACGGCTCATATCAAGAATGTCATTAATTAAGTCAAGCAGATGTTTGGCGCTTTTTCCAATCTTTTCAAGACATTCTCTTGTTTTTTTCGTAATATCAGGGTCTCTTAACGCAATATTGCCAAGACCAATAATCGCGTTCATAGGTGTACGTATCTCGTGACTCATATTTGACAGAAAACTCGTTTTTGCACGGCTGTTTTCTTCAGCTATTGCCTTTTCTACCTCAATCTGTTTTTCTCGTTTTTGTATTTTTGAATAAATTACAAAAAGGATAAAGAGGGCTATGGTAATAAGAGCAACTTGAATTACGGTAGCAAGCATTATCGTATTCTCCACCTTAATAAGAGAATTTTCAAACCTAATATTCAGTTCTTTCACCGCTCCCGAATCCGCATTAAAGCCAAATGTCTGAAGCTCATGTCTGTATTCGGCACTAATATGAGTAACGGAATTGTCGATTATATTTGAAACGGACTGACGCATCCATACGCTTGAGCAAAAAATTATAAGACCAAGGAGCACTATCCATGCAACATTAGAACGTCCCAAGCGCCTTTTCTTGTCACTTTTCAAAATATAGTAGAATGCTGCAAAGCCAAGTATTCCCCATGCCGCAAGAATAAAATACGATTCGGTTGAAAGTGTTTTAACGGAGGTGATGTTAGGAATAAGAAATTCAATGGCAAACATCATTGATATAAACAATCCTGCAATACTCGGAAAAATCATAGACTTTTTTTTCTTTTGTCTTGCAGATTTCAGTGACGCGGCACATGTAAATGCAAAAGCAATTGTTGCGCCGACCGTAGTAACATCAACTATCCAACTTATCGCAGTACGTCCAAAAAACGGCAAGCACAAGGAAACAACAAGAATAAACCATATCGCATTTTTAGGAACATCGTTTTTATCCAGCTTTCCTAAAATACCAAGAAGCATACCATCTTCAGACATTGCGTGTATCAGGCGGCTTAAGGCAATATAGTTGCCGATAATACCCGTAAATATCGCACAAACGGACGCAGTACCAAGTATTATTGACCCGTAAGTTCCCATCGTTTTATTCGCTGCAAAGAAAGCAGGCTGAGACTTAATATGGGTATATTTCCCTATATTTGCGATATACTCCGTCCATGAAGCGCACTCTTCAGGAAATGCTGCTGCGGACAAAACGGAAAGGAATATATAGGTAAGCGCTGCCATAACAAGCGACACAATTATAATACGCAAAGAATTTACAAGCGGATACTTTGCTTCACCTGCCGAGTGAGATATGGATTCAAATCCGACAAAAGCCCATGGAGCAAGTGCAAAAATGGTAAATGTTCCTCCTATGGAGTTGTAACCCGGCGAAAAAAACGGCTTGATCTGCTCCGTGATGTCAGTTTTAAAAGCGGCAAACGCAAAGCATACCGCAACACCGACTAAAATTGCAAATGCCATCACTGTCTGGATTCGCACCGCTAAGGTTTTATTAAAGCAAATAATCGCTCCGACAAAAAGTGATGCCATAACAAGTATAATCTCACCCATATAAACATCAAATCCGGCTACTCTGTAATGAAACCCAAACTGAATAGCACCTCCGAAAAAAGTACGCACAATAAGCGGAAGTGCCGTTGCATTTGCCCAAATTATAGCAATATAGGTCAAAATCAAAAACCATGCACTGATAAACCCATGATCGTAGCTGAAATGTTTTTTTGTATATGTATATGTGCCGCCGTCATCAGGGCATAGATTTATAAGATAATTGTAATTCACTGCAATAATCAGCATGGCAAGCATACCGAGAAATATTCCGAGCGCTGTTCCGAGCGGTCCGGCAACCGGTAAAAATGTTGTGCCGGGCATAACAAAAGCGCCCCAGCCCACGCTGCAGCCAAATGACAACGCGAATGCGCCGAGTGAAGTTAAATATGGTTGACGAGTGTTCTTTTCAATGTTTTTATTCATGTATTGTACTCCTCTAAAGTCATTATCAACTGTTTGACTGTTCGTATTTTTGTATTCCTTGACAAATCTGGTTAAACATATCACAGATGACATGAATCTTCCGGAGTACAACTTCATCGGTAAGCTGTCTCTCTCTTCCGGGACGAAATTCGTCACATAACTCCTCCGAAACGGCAGCAAGCCGAGTAAAACCAAGGTTTGAACATAATCCCTTTATCGCGTGTGCGCTTTCAAACAACCCTGATGCATCTAAATTCATACCGGCTTCTGCGAGGTCATCAAAAACAGTATTTTCAGGAAACTTTCGAATATGCTTGTCAATAAGTTTTTCAAGCCGAAGTACTTTTGTTGCCTGACCGTAATCTCCACCTGTTTCATCATACAATTCTTTCAAATTCATTTTATTAATTCCTTTCCGCTACGATTTCTTTTTGTGTCAACTTTTCAAATTCTTTTGAAAATCGTCGTAGATAATAATAGGGTTTTGATGCTTTCCGCGCGCCATATTGCACGCTGCTCTTGCATAATCAAACATTTTCATAGGCTCTACTCCGTTTTCCCACTCTTTTACACCCATTCGGATACATATGCTTACATCAGGCAACATGGAATTGACACTTTTTTGCAGCCGGTCAAACAAATCATTGTAGTTATCCCGATGTAAACAATAAATATCAAATATGTCAGCTTCAAAGCGACTTGCTATACCCTCTGTTTCTTTAAGAAACGCCTGTATTTCGCCTCCGAGAGTCATCAGCACATCATCACCGAATTTGCGTCCGTGTAAGGCGTTTAACGAATGAAACTGTTCTATATCCACAACAACAGCATCCATATGCATGTCCGGTTGATATGTGAAAATCCGTGTTGTATATTCGGAAAAGAAATTGCTGTTATACAGCTTGGTCAAATTATCATGTTCCGCCTTTGATATAAGCTTGCGCCCTTCATATAGCTCAATAATGCGCATAACACGAGCAACAATGATTTCATGAAGTTCAAACGGCTTTGTTAAAAAATCGGCCGCTCCAAGATGCAGTGCTTTTAATTCCGCATTCTTATCTGCGGTCAAAACGATAACGGGAATATTGCACATACGTTCATCTTTTTTCATACGCAAAAGCACTTCAAACCCATCTAAATTAGGCATAAAAATATCCAGCATAACTATTGATATGCTGTCTGAATTATCTTCTAACATTTTAAGTGCTTCCGCTCCGTCAGACGCATAGATAATATCATAGTATTCTTCAAGTATAATACCAAGTACGTCGCGATTTATCTCCTGGTCGTCCACAACAAGTACCCGATGCACTTTTTTTATGTGCGTTGAGTTTATCATAAATGCCTTACTCCCTCAATAAGATGTAAACGAATATTTTATTTTGATGTTTAAAAAAGTTTTGCTGTTTGCATTTAACTTTACAGTAATTATTATATACCAATAATATTATACAACAAAATTTTACAAATTTCAACTATTCCTGCTATTAAATTTTGTGCTTAAAATAATAAATTTAAAAAATTTACCTAAATGTATTGATATAATACATATGGACCAAAAAAAGTAGAAAATCAAAATTCAATGTGATATAATAGTTTTTGGACAAACAAATCA
>CACZTG010000225.1 GCA_902783995.1 uncultured Ruminococcus sp.
ATCAGCAGGACATAACAACTGATATTCAGCCGAAAACACTGAACAAAGAAGATGTTGAAAAAGCGATTGATGACTTTATTGTCAGAACAGGCAGAGTTCCGAGACAGGCAGAATACAAAAATGAAAATGGACTGCCGTCATACGGAGCAGCTTCAAGATGTCTTGAAATGTCAGCAGCAGTATACGGACAGCAAAGGTTTGATGAACTGTATGAACAGGGGCTGGTAGATAAGCAAACGGATATAGGTCAGTACGAAACAATGATGAATATTTAGGCGGTACTTTCTGTAAAAAGAGAGTACCGCTTTTTTTATTTTATAAAGGAGATTTATTAACTATGAAAAGAAATATTGATATTTTAAGGGAAATGGAAAAAGAAATAACGGCGTTTCAATATACGGACGATGAGATTTACCTTATACTTGAAGCCGAAGAATGCGATTTTTGCAAGCTGTATGACGACGGGGACAGCAAAGTTGAGGAAATAAAAGAACATATTTTTAAAATTGAGAATTTACTTGGAGAGCTTACGGAAGATTTTCTTAATATTATGGGTTATGAGAAATTCGATATTGAAAGCTATAAATGGCGTGTGGGGAAAATACGGTATAGCGATTATGAAATTGTAAATTATTTTAGTTCGTTTACAGATATGATAGTGTATAATCACTATTATATTGAGTATTTGACGCAAAAGAACCAACAACCCCAGAATCATCTATTGACATTTCATTAACAGAACCAACAATCAAAAAAGCAGAACCGAAACGACCATCAACTTGTTTTAAAGTTGGATATAAATAAATCTTCGCATTTTCAACATTTACATAATTATTTATATAATCATACGCAGATGACAAAACAGAAGAAGATGATATGTTATAAGATTCTAAATTATCAAAATTAAGGTAATTTTCATCAACTGTTATATTACTATTAACAGAACGAGTCCCAGACTTAGACATTGACTTTTTTTGTAATAAAATATATTGATTGTCATAAACAACATCAGGATCTAACTCATTAACAAAATCTTCTTTTTCATCGACAGCAAAACAAGGAACAAAAGAAAAAATTAAAATAATTAAAACCAAAACAAAAGAAAACAACCTTTTCATATTTTAACACCCCCTTTATAATCAAAACCTAAACCTAAACCCAGTTTTTTATTAATAATATATAAAAAAATAAATAAAGAAACCATTATTGCAATATACCAACCAAAAGAATTAGCAGAATTGAAAATATTAAAAATAAAATTAGTGTCAGAAAAAGATTTTGACATAAAATAGTTAGGCATGATTTCCGAAAATCGATTACCGCTCTTCAAAATGAGGACTTATATAGAAGGGGGAGGTCAGATCCTCCCCTATATCCCTGAAACGGGCGCGGGGTATCGCGCAAAAAATCGCGAAATCAAGAGCATGTTGTCAAGATAGGCGGTAGTATTTTCTATCGAAAATCTCCACCGCTCCACCTTGACAAAGAAAGTTTGGAGCAGATATTTTTTATTTTTTGGAAAAAGTGTCACCTATCATTGACAATTTAACATTAAAAATTTAAAAGATGTCTATTGACTTTGTTTCTAAAAAAAGATATAATTAACTTATAAAAATATAAATGTATAGGCTATGAAATGAAACGAAAAATCTTTATTTTTACGGAACTCATTTTTATATGTATCTTTGCTTGGGCTTTATTTGCAGGTTGCGGAAATACCAGTTTTAAAAATGCCAGTGACGTCGCCTGTTATAACAAATATAATTTAAATGTTGACAAATAATAATATTGATATTTGCGCCTCAAAATGCTATACTATAATAGTAGAGTTATATATCGGATCCGATAAATATTATGTTTATTGAGGAGGGCAGGGCTTATCCTATAAACCATGATTTTAATAATACTTTTACTGCTGCTTGTATCACAGGCCATCACCATTTTTAATAAGAATAAATTGGTTGTTTATAATGCGGTTTTTTTGTCGGGTATTCTTTTTATGGTTGTATCAAACACATTATATATGAAAACACTGACCAATGTCAGTGTGCCTTACACAACTGTCAGCGGCGCCATACTTGATTTTATCGGGAAAATGTTTAGTCCTACGATTTCACATATAAGGAAAATGTCGCTGTTTGGAGAGTGTATTATTTTTTTGCTGTTTATTATAATAGCCGGTAAGGCTTTAAAAAAGAATATATGGTTTTATATTCTGTCCTTTTTTGTATTCTGCGTATATATTTACTGTAGCCTTCCGGAAACGCTGTTTCACATTTATCTGCATATAAATTCAAAGGAGCCTGCGCAGGTACATACCGCAAAAATAATGCTTGAAGTTATGAAAAATCTGAAGTACATAACCATTATGTATTTCGCGGTAATACCGTATTTCGCGTGTATTTACAAGTATAAAAGGACGATTCTTCTTGTTAAAAAGCACAGTATGATAAAAGTTATGATTGTCGTTGTCATTGAGCAAATTGTTTTATTGCTGCTTGTAAATCTCAGAATCATAAATGATTTTACAAGGACGTCGTATGACATATTTTATATGAAGAATATACCGGAAGTATATACCGTTAAGGTAACGATTCTTATTTGGCTGATTTTATTGGTGATCGCTGCATCAACAATTGCGGCAAATATTAACTTGAATTCAAAATATTTTTCAAAAATGAGCGTTTCAAATATGTATAGGTTCAGCAAATTTGAACGAAACATAAAAATGATACTGCACACTTACAAAAATCTGTTTTTTGTAATAACACAGCTTTCGGACTGTAAAATGTATGACGAAGAGCTTTCAAAGCAGTCGGCAGAGAATATAAATTCCATACACGATATTTCAGAAAATGCTTTGTATGGAATAACAAGACAGATAAAAATGCTGAGTGACCTTGAAATAGACTTGGAGACCTTTGAGATGCCGGAGCTTATCGAACAATCGCAAAGGATGCTTCTGGAAGAAGAAAAAAAATTGATAAAAACTGTATATTACACACAGGAAACACGCATAAACTCGGATATTTACTGTCTGGCTGACGCCATATGCAATATTCTTAAAAACGCGGTCGATGCTCTGACGGAAACGGAAGAACCTCAAATTGTCGTAAGTGTGGATTATGAGGACAAATGGTATGTTATAGAAATTGCCGATAACGGAAGCGGAATCGATAAAAAGAAAATAAAGGAAATTTTTAAGCCTTTGGTTTCGTATAAAAAGGGTAGTAATAACTGGGGTATAGGACTTTATTACTCTTATAAGGTAATAAATGCACTTAACGGCTATTTGTTTGTGCAGAGCAATGAGGGAGAATATACAAAATTTTACATAAATTTGCCGTCTAATATAAGGAATGGGAGGAAGCTTCGTGAATAAAATAAAAGTTTTGATATGCGATGATATGAATTATCTTTGTCAATATTTTAAAAATATTTTAAGCACCGAAAAGGATATTGAAGTTGCGGGAATAGCAAACAGCGGTGAAGAATGTTTAAAGCTGTATGCCGAAAAAAAACCCGATGTAGTACTTCTCGATATACAGATGAAAACCGAAGATGAGGGAATTTCGGTTCTTAGATCCATCATGACTCTCAATCCGGACGCAAAGGTTATTATGGTCACCATACATGAGGAGGACGAATTGGTTTTCAAAGCCTTGTCGGGCGGAGCATGCGATTATATTTTAAAGTCCATAGCGAAAAAAAATATAATAGATTCCATAAGGAAAGCGTATAACGGCGAAGTGTCATTAAATCCTATTATCGCAAAGAAAATACTCGATGATTATGAAAAGCTGAAGAAACAGCAAACTGTGGCTATGAGTCTGCTTCACTCGGTTGCTCTTCTGACGGCGGCGGAGTACAAAATTTTAAGAATGGTATATGACGGGCTTTCCTATTCCGAGATTGCGGAGCAAAGATTTGTTGAGGAGGTAACAATAAGGACACAGATAAATAAAATATTAAAAAAATTTGAAAAGAAAAATATGAAGGAGCTGATAAAAGAATTAAAGGACATACAATTCTTCAATTTTCAATTTTAAATGGGTTTCTTAGGAAACCCATTCAGACCGCTGACAAAGTCAAAGTCAGCGGTCAATTTTTTTTGTAAAAAGCCTTCCAAAATCAGGAAAAATATGGTATAATAAAAGTATAGAAAACAGCGTAATAATGGGGTGTTGAAATGCTTTTAGAAGGAACAAACAGACAAAGAAAA
>CACZTG010000226.1 GCA_902783995.1 uncultured Ruminococcus sp.
CCTATATGCAAAAATTTTACATTATATTTTTCAAAAGATGAAACCATGCCTATTGTATGCCCCGGTACATCTGTCATTTTTGCGGCTAACGTGTTTTTCCCGTAACGCTTATCAAGATTTTTTGAAATTTCTAAGCCTATCTCGAATAACTCCTTATTCATAAGCTCGGTATGCGTCGTAAACGGCAAAGCATGCCAAACAATCAATCCGTCTCGGATTGCCTTATCAACAATTCCGCTGCTGTCTCTCTTTAAAGCTTCATTTACCATCCATGAGCCAAGTGTCCATACGAAAGGCGTATCTGTGTCTTTTAATTCATAGCCTACTTTAATTGCTTTAGGTATGTTTTCGTATATATATTTATCAACTATATTTGATGCAAAGTCAGTAAAACCTATATCTAAATGTGTCTTAAACAAAACCAATACGTCTTTTTTCATAATAAAACACTGTTCTCCCTTTTTTTAACTTTTATAATCAAAATCCATACTTATCTATTATAATTATAAACCATAAAAAGCTTATTGTAAATATTAAAAATTTAATATTTTATATCACTTTTTGTGAATTTCACTTTGTATCATTTTTTTACAACGAATTTATATTATGTAGGTGAGAATATAAAAACTACGCAATATTATTTGGGGCATTATAGCCTTATTCCGGCTTGTAGTTAATGGACTATGCCGTTACGGAATTGGGGGCAGAGTTTACGGACTCTCAAAGGGGCCGCCCCTGACACAGACTGAAATCCGTGCTATATTACAGTTAAGGCGGGAAAGCCAAAATATGGCTTTCCCGCCCCAAAAATCAAGATGTTTTATCATAGAAAAATTGAATTTACAGAAAAAAGCTCACACGCCCTTGACATTTCCAAAACTTTTCTCTTGCATTCATACCCGCTTACCTCAATTAGACATTTTGATGTTTGTTATAATTTTTTTAATTAAATTTTAGCATTGTTTTAAACTCTTTCAATCGTCGGATAAGTTCCATCGTCGTAAAACCAGCCACGCTCAATAAATCTTTCAGGAATTTTTGTTCTGTCCCAAAATGTATCGGGGTCAGCAACATGCCAAACAATCGGAGTTTCATCTTTTTCCGCTTTTTCAAAGAACTTTTTATAGAAACCGTCGGTAAACGGCAAATTCAGCGCCTTATATTCCTGCGGCTTGTTTTCAATGAACTTCATTCCGTCAAAACCGATTTCCATTAATTCATTATATTGAGTTAAAGCGTCCATTCCTTCGGGAAGCGGAAGCTTTGCGGGAAGCTCCGGATACACAAATCCACCGGCCGCATATGCTGTTTTGTCATGAAGCTTATATATTGCACACATTATATTATTGCTTACATCGCAATTTGCATAAACAGGTATTAAGCAATGATTAATTGCCTTTATTCCGAATTTTTCACGAAAGTCATCTATTTCCGTTATAAAATCCCGACCGTCTGAACCAAACCAATTATAAAGATGCATATGACTGTCTATTACTTTCCTGTCAAATTTCATCTATGCCACCTGTTTTTTAATTAATAAGAGTTTTTCTTCATAAAATCCATCAACTCGTCAAGCGTAGTATAACGTAATAAATATTTTCTTTATCATTTTTCCTCCCATACCTTTAAGCCGCTTAATTTCAGGCAATTAAAGTGTCGTATATGATTTTTGCCGCCTGCGCGCGGTTTACTATAAATTTAGGTCCGAACATATTATTTCCCATTCCGGAAATTTTGCCTGCCCCGTACAGACTGTAAACGGCGCTTCTCGCGTATTCCGCAATATCCGCATCATCTGCAAAAGGAGCTTTCTCCGCGCCTTCGTATTTTTTCAGCCTGCTTATTATAACCGCCATATCTTCTCTTTTGATTTCACTGCCTATTCCAAACCACGTCTCCGATATGCCGTTTATAATACCCTTTGCGTAAGCCGCGTTTACATAGGGCGCATACCACGCATTTTCATCAACGTCAAGAAAACCGCTGCTTTCTGCATTAAGCTCAATACCAAGAACGCTGACCGCCATTTTTATAAACTCTTCTCTCGTTATATTTTTAAGAGGCTTAAAGCTTCCGTCGTCATATCCCGAAACAACGCCTCTGTTTACAAGGCTTATTACAGCCTCCCTTGCCCACTCCGCTTCGTCCAGATCGTCAAACTGCGGTTTATCCTTTGTAGGGTCCGATATTTCGGGCAAAATCACGCTCAGCCCGCTTCCGGCGCTTACGCTTACTCCGCCGCCGTTTCCTCCGCCGCCGCTTCCTCCGCCCGTGCCGGAGCCTCCGCTATCCTTTTCACTGCTCACTTCGGCTATAATCTCCGAATATTTTTTCCTGAAATCCTCCGCGCTTTTAATCGGACTTTTATTTAAAGCGTTCTTTAATTTTGAATTGATTTTTGACTTTTTGCTGCTGTCAAGGTTAAGATATTCCTTATAATACGTTTCCTCACCGATGGCTGTTACATCGTCATATTTTTGTATCAGTTTATCGTACTCGGTAAACTTTGCATTGTTAATAAGATACATAACATTTGCCTCACGGTATTTTTTTTCAATATCCGAATATGATTGATATGTATTTTTGTCACCAAAAACATCTTCAATCCATTTTTTCAGGTCTTCGTTTTCTATATCCCGATACACGGTTTTTTCAAATTCAAATTCGCTCTCGTCAAGCCAGCTTCTGTCCGCTTTGTTTTCATTTAAATACTGAACGGTTCTTGCTTTTGAATATAGGGACATAAAGTTTTCTTCCGTAAGGACATCGCTTCCTTTTCCTGCAAGAAACGCTTTTGAAAAATCGCTCTTTCCTTTTTCGCTGAGGGAGCTCCAGTAACCCGCGTTAAAGCCCAAATTATTTAAAACGGTTAAATTGTCATACACGCCGTCAGATGTCTTTTCTTCAATCAGCTGTATGATTTCTTCCGGCGACGACTTTCCGTTCATAGCTTCAAGCAATGCTTTTCTGTATGACTCTGCGGTAAACACAAAGCTGTCCGAAGCCGTTTCTTCTCCTTTAACATCTATTTTAAATGTGCCGTCAACCTTTTGACCGCCTATATATTCCGGCATATTAAAGGTAAAAGAAAACCTGCCGTCTGAAACAGCCGCTTCTCCGATTTCGCAAATATCCTCCATATTATCTCCCGTGCTTCCCTCACCGTATATTTTATACGATACGGCAGCTTCATCCGAAAAGCCTTCAACCTTTACGGTTCCGGCATTAAGGGTGATTTTTTCTATTGTTTCACCGCCCGCGCATAAAAACATCATCTGGGAAATCAAAATAAAAGCAGTAAAAATTCGTTTTGTTTTTTTCATTTCTTTCTCCTTCTTGACAGTAAAATTAAACTTTTTCCCTTCTCTTTTATTATATCATTTAAGCAATTTCTTTACAATGGACTGAAGTCGCTTTTTTTTAAAAAAAATACCGGAAATTTTTCCCTGATTTTTATAAAAAGGAGCAAAAAAATACTGTTTTTTTTGAAAAAATACTGTTTTACTATTTACTTTTACAAAAAAATATGATATTATTAAAATAGATTTTAAATATTACGAAAGGATTTCAAACTCCATGCCTGAAATATTTTTTTCGAACAAAAATTTTCATGACCTGAATCCTCTTGCGTTTGGGTATCAGCAATGTGACCCGCTGTTTTTCCGCTGTTCAAAAAAAATGGACTACTACATAATTCATTATGTGGTATCGGGCTTCGGTTCTCTTGTTCTTGACGGCAGATTATACAAAATCAAGAAAAATCAGGCGTTTATAATACCGCCCGACACAAGTTATTTCTATCAGGCTGACGAATTTGACCCCTGGGAATATATTTGGATAAATTTTAACGGCGCGCATGCCGCTCAGCTTCTGAATTTAAAATCACCCGTTGCAAATATTGACTATGATTATTTTAAGGATATGAAAAGCTGTACGGAGTATGTAGGTCAGGAAGCCGATTACCTTGCGGGCAAGCTCTTTTTAATAATTGCGCAGCTTACAAGAAAGCCGCAGATTTCAAATTATATCCATATGGCAAAAAC
>CACZTG010000227.1 GCA_902783995.1 uncultured Ruminococcus sp.
CGCGCAGCAGCTTGTGAAAAACATAAAGGCGGAGGGCTGCGTTTACAGCGCTTTCGGCGGCTATGAGGAAGCCGAAAGAAAGGTTATGGGCTGTTTTCCCGAGGGATACGAGCCATTAAATGAGCTTTTCCCCGTGTGCTGCATAAAAATTACGCCGAGTGAAAGCGAAGGGCTTACGCACAGGGATTATCTCGGCTCGCTTACAGGGCTTGGCTTAAACCGCGATTTTATAGGCGATATTGTGGTCGGGGAAAGCTGCGCTTATGTTTTCTGTGCCGAAAGCGTAAAGGATTTTATAATTTTAAACCTTAAAAAAACCGGAGGCGTATCAGCCGTTGCGGAGGAATGTTTTAGCCCGGTTTTGCCGGAAAGAAGCTTTAAACGCAAGAGCGTTACAATTGCGTCCGAAAGGCTTGACTGCGTGTTAAGCGCTGTCATCGGCACATCAAGAGGGAAAACGGAGGAAGTAATAAAGTCGGGCAGAGTTACGGTTAATTATACGGAAGCGCTGATGCCCGCTTTAAGGCTTAAAGCCGCTGATGTTGTTTCAGTGAGAGGCTTCGGCAAGTTTATATATCTCGGAAACGGCGGAACAACAAAAAAAGGCAGGCTCAAAGCCGAAATAGATATTTACGAATGAAGGGATGGGTACATATATGCTTACACCGCTTGATATTGAAACAAAAACTTTTAAAACAAGTCTCGGAAAATATAAAAGAGACGAGGTTGACGAATTTATGAAAACCGTTGCGGCGGATTATAAAGAGCTTTATATGGAGCGTATCGCGCTTAAAGATAAAATAGTTGCTCTTACGGAAGCTGTCAGCCGCTATAAATCAATGGAGGACGTTTTGCAGAGCAGTATTGTTGTGGCTCAAAGCACCGGCGAGGAGGTTAAACGCACCGCCGAGGGCAAGGCTAAAAACATAATTGAGGAAGCGGAAATCAAGGCAAATTCCATTATTGTTGACGCTCAGCAGAAGGTATCGAGAATCGATATGGAAATGTCAAATATGAAAATTCAGCTTTCGAGTTATCGCCGCCAGATGGAGCAGATACTTAAAAACGCGCTCGATATGGTTGAAACAATGCCGCAGCCGGGGAAAATTCTCGAAAGAAACCCCAGAGTGCAGGTGAGCGATGAAACAATGTCCTTTGTCAGCCCGATTATATCGGAGGGAAGCGGCGCCGAGCCCGAGCCCGATAAAAAATTCGGCTATGAGGACGACCCCGAAAAAAAAGCGAAAGAGTTTGTAGAACAACAGACCATGAGAGTTAATGTTGTTAAAGATAATGAAGAATAAAAATTACATAATATATTAAGGAGAGCGAAAACTATATGGATTACGGGAAAACACTTAATTTGCCGAGCACAGATTTTTCTATGAGGGCAAATCTGCCGCAGAAGGAGCCGGCTATTCTTGACGGATGGAACAAACAAGACCTTTATCACAAGGTGTTAAAGCGCGGCGAGGGCAAGCCGTCGTTTAATCTTCATGACGGACCGCCTTACGCAAACGGCGATATTCACCTTGGTCACACAATGAATAAGGTCATAAAGGATATAATTGTAAGATATAAAAATATGTCGGGCTTCTGCGCCCCGTATGTGCCGGGCTGGGATACTCACGGACTGCCGATTGAAAAGCAGGCAATAAAAAAGCTTGGCGTAAACCGTCACGAGGTAGGGCCCGTTAAATTCCGTGAGGTTTGCCGGGATTTCGCGCTCAGTTATGTCAACAACCAGAAGGAGCAGTTTAAGCGTCTCGGCGTAATAGGCGATTTTGATAATCCGTATGTTACGCTTAAACCCGAATTTGAAGCGAAACAGATTGAAATGTTCGGTACAATGGCAAAAAAGGGCTATATTTATAAAGGCTTAAAGCCCGTTTATTGGTGCGCGGATTGTGAAACCGCCCTTGCCGAAGCCGAAATCGAATATCAGGACGATAAAACAAAGTCAATTTATGTTAAATTTGAAGTGACCGATGATAAAGGGCTTTTTGAAGATATTTATAAAAAAGTTAAAAAGGTTTACTATGTAATATGGACAACGACTACGTGGACAATGCCCGCAAACCTTGCTATATGCCTTAACGAGAGCTTTGATTACAGCGTTGTAAAAAACGGCGATGAAGCTTATGTTGTGGCAAGCGGGCTTCTTGAAAACGTAATGAAGGTCGGCGGCGTTGAGGATTACGAGGTTATCGGTGAATTTAAGGGCAGTGAGCTTGAATTTATGGTTTGCCGTCACCCGTTTATAGAGCGTGATTCCCTTGTGATTTTGGGCGACCACGTAACGCTTGAATCGGGTACGGGCTGTGTACACACCGCTCCCGGACACGGTACGGAGGACTTTATAGTTTGTCAGAAATACAAAGATAAAATCGGAATTGTTGTGCCGGTTGACGCGAAGGGCTATATGACTGCGGACGCCGGCGAGTTTGAAGGCTTAAGCTACAAGCAGGCAAACAAAGCGATTTTTGATAAGCTTGAAAGCACGGGAGCGCTTTTCGCGAGCGAGGATATTCTTCATTCCTATCCTCATTGCTGGAGATGTAAAGAGCCGATAGTTTACCGCGCTACGGAGCAGTGGTTCGCTTCGGTTGACGGCTTTAAAGATGAGGCGTTAAAGGCTATAAAAGACGTCAAATGGATTCCCGCCTGGGGAGAGGACAGAATAACAGGTATGGTTCGTGACCGTAACGACTGGTGTATTTCCCGTCAGAGAATCTGGGGCGTGCCTATTCCGATTTTCTATTGCAAGGAATGCGGAAAAGAGCTTATAAACGATGATACAATTAAAGTGATTGCCGATTTGTTCCGCGAAAAAGGCTCGGACGCATGGTTTGCCATGACGCCTGCCGAAATGCTGGCAGGGCATAATTTCAAGTGTCCGGATTGCGGCTGCGGTGAATTTACAAAAGAGACCGATATTATGGACGTGTGGTTTGATTCCGGCTCATCTCATGCCGCCGTTTTACAGACAAGGCCGGAGCTTTCGTGGCCCGCGGACCTTTATCTTGAAGGAAACGACCAATACAGAGGCTGGTTCCAGTCATCGCTTCTTGTCAGTGTCGCGAACTTCGGAAAAGCGCCGTACAAGAGCGTTTTAACTCACGGTATGGTTATTGACCTTGAAGGCAACAAAATGTCAAAATCAAAGGGCAACGGCATTGACCCGCTTGATGTAATAAACAAAAACGGCGCGGATATTCTTCGTATGTGGGTGGCTTCCGCCGATTACACAAGCGATGTTAAAATTTCAAACGACCTCATAAAACAGCTTTCGGAGGGTTATCGCAAAATAAGAAACACGGCAAGATATATTCTCGGAAACATAAGCGATTTTGACCCGAAAAACGATATGATGGCTTTTGCCGATATGGAGGAAATTGACAAATGGGCGGTTTTAAAGCTTAACGAGCTTGCGAAAAAAGTCCGTGACGCATATGACACTTATGATTTCCATATTGTTTATCACGCCATCCTCAATTTCTGCGTTGTTGATATGAGTAACTTCTATCTTGACATTATAAAAGACAGGCTTTACACCGAAAAAGCGGATTCACCTAAGAGAAGAAGCGGGCAGAGCGCGATGTATAAAATTCTTTCCGATATTGTTCGTTTTGTTTCGCCCATTCTTGCCTACACTTCGGAGGAAATCTGGAAGGCAATGCCGCATATTGACGGCGATAATACGGAAAGCATACTTCTTAACGATATGCCGTCGTATGATGAAAAGCTTGTAAACGCGGAGCTTGAAAATAAATATGATATGCTTATTTCGCTTCGTTCCGATGTGGCAAAAGCGCTTGAAGCGGCAAGAGCCGAAAAAATTATCGGTTCTTCTCTCGGCGCGGGCATAACAATTTACGCGGAAGGCGAAACCTATGAAAAAATCAAAGCTGTGGAAAACCTTCTTGAAACCGTGTTCATTGTTTCCTCGGCTAAAGTTGTAAACGGCAAGGGTGAAGGAGTTGGCGGCGAAAATTATAAGATTACGGTTAAGGTTGAGGAAGCAAAGGGTGAAAAGTGCGAGCGGTGCTGGCTTATTCGTGAGCTTGGCACGGATAAAGAACATCCGACTCTTTGCCCCAGATGCGCAAGAGTGATGAGAAGTCTTTAAAATTAAGAAAGGCTTTAAAATGAGGATATAAAATGAGCGGTTTAAAAAAACTACTTCTAATTATCAACCCCATGGCAGGAAAACTTACGGCGCAAAGCGCTTTGTTTCAGATAACCCGTGTTTTTTGTGATGCGGGTTATCTTGTCACAACGAGGATAACGTCATGCCGCGGCGAGGCAACAGAGTTTGCTTTTTCCGCCTCGGTAAAAAACGAATACGATATTATAGTATGCTGCGGGGGCGACGGTACGCTTAACGAGACCATTGACGGAATTATAAAGGCGGGCGGCAAAACGGTTGTCGGCTATATACCGGCAGGCAGCACAAACGATTTCGCAAGCAGCCTCGGTATATCGACATATCCTGCTGAAGCGGCGAAAGAAATTGTCGAATGTAAGGAGCCGAGAGCGCTTGACATCGGGCTTTTCGGAGGAGAACGCAGCTTTACCTATGTTGCTTCTTTCGGAGCGTTTACAGCAACCTCGTATTCGGTGCCGCAAAACGTAAAAAACGC
>CACZTG010000228.1 GCA_902783995.1 uncultured Ruminococcus sp.
ATCGGGAGAGAATTCTTCCTCCGAGATACCCTTCATAATGCCTTTTTCTACAATCTTTTCAATATCCTTTTCAGCCCAGTGACCTTTTACATCTTTAAATTCTCGACTTTTTCCCTCTGTGTTTTCATTCTTTTTATCTGTGTTCTTTTCGTATGAACTATTATTATCTTCTCCTTTTACCTCTGTTTTTTTAACAGCTGATGAGCCGCCGGATTTATGCGATGAGCTGTTATTTTCCTCTGTATAATCCTCCGTATAAAACACCATAATTCTGTCACCGTCTTTAAGTCCGTAGGCTCCAAGACTTAATGACGGTATTTTGCCGTTTACCTTATACATCCAGCCGGAATTTTCTCCTTTGTCAAATTCTTTTATGGTTTCTCCCTCCGGAGTGGTTATTTCGCTTATATACGAGCCTTTATTTTTAAAAGAAAAACCGTTTTCTCCAAGCGCTTTTTTAAACACATCATACACTGTTATCGTTTCATCAAGCTCTTTATAATCTGTTTTTTCAATAAGTGTTTCTCCGACATTTTCAAGTTCAAAGCTTACATTTATCGTTTCCTTTACCGGTGCCGCCTTAAGTGCCGTTTTACTTGTTGTCCTACCTCTTACCGCAAGCTCCGCACTTACTTCATTATAATAAAGCTCCGCAAGATCTGAATATTTTTCATATTTTATCGGATCACTCAAATAAAGCTTACCGTATTTTCCGAGTGTTTCACTCGAAAGAGCACTGTTTACAGTTACTGCCTTTGCATTTTTCTGAAGCGTAACAAAAAGTGTTTCGTGAGCAATTACCGCCGGGTTGCTTGATTTAAACAATCTCCATGCTTCAAGCTCTTCCCAGCCTTCCATAGGAGTGGGGATTATTCCGTGATTTACCTTACTTTTTACATCTCTTACCCATACAAGACTGTCATTTTCTTCATAAACCTCAATGAACGGCGAAAGATCACTGCTTATATTTTCGGAATCGGTGTTTTCACCCTTTATTCCGTCAAAATATGCTGTCTTAACTTTTTCCATAAGCGCTTTTTCCGCTTCAATTTCGTCTTTTGTCAAAGCTGGAACAATAAACTCAAATTCCTTTAAAGCGCACAGACTTGTCTCTTTATCAGAAATTGATATTGTGATTAACGCTTCATTGTCAGCCTCTCCTTCTGCCGGTCTAATTACCTCAACTCTTGCCGCATTGTTTACATCGGGAGCTTTTATAACATCTTCATTACTGCTTGCTATCTTTACAGGATAATATTTTCCGTCAACTCCAAAATCCCTTGTTGTAGGAAACAATACATCGTTGTATGCTATGTATTTTTCATCAAATTTTTCTAAAGCTTCACCTGTTACCGCATCTTTAAGACCTGCTTTTTTAAAACCGGCTTCAAGCTTTTCCGAAAGATTATCTATTATCTCTTTTCTTTGTTCCTCGGAAAGAGCGCTTATAATAACGCTGTATTCCTTACTTACTGTTATTGGCTTTTCACCGCCGTTTATATCATTTGTAAACTGAAAATTAACCGTTGCCTTAAGCGTAACCGGTTCTTCCACTGTACTGCCTTTTATTATTCCCGCATATGGTTCAAAAAGAGTGTCGGCAGTTTTTTGATATTTACCGCTTATTTCAATAATATCATCATCGGAAGCTTCCCACGATATAATTGCCCATTTTTTTCCATCAACAATTTTAGGCAAAACTATCTCATTGTCCGGAGAATAAAACTCATCGATTCTAATATTTTCAATAATTTCATTATTTATTGTTTCAATAACCTTATCCCGGTCCCAATAAATAATAACCGGAACGGTAATCTCGGCTTCCTCATCACCTTTTCTTATTTCAAATATTACTCTGAAGCTCGCAAATCGTATAAAGCTCATAACATTCGGATCGGAATAATAGTATGTTATTGTGCCGTCATTTGCGACATTCCCACCACCATATACCTGTTCTGTTTCTCTAATGGAAATGTCTGCGCCGCTATAACCTTTTTTTTCAAGGTCAGCCCTCATAATATCAACAACATTGGTATCCTCGCCATATACGGGGTACATTTTATAAAAGCTACCGAGAGCATTTACAGCCTCCTGCGGTGAATATTCTCTTCGTTCGTTCTCCGCGAATACACAAAATGCCGACAAAAAAATGCAAAGTAAAAGCAAAAGGCTTAATATCTTTTTTTGTGTTTTCATAAAGATTTTCCTTTCTCATTTTTGATTTTTACGATACAGCTGCCTCATATACATCGCTTGTCAACGGTTTAAAGCCGTCCTTACTCCAAACAAGTAACCTTACCCTTTCGGCGCTGCTTTCAGCCGGTATATTAAAGCTTATCGTGTTATAAAGCGCGTTTTGATTCAATATTTTTATATAAACAGCTTTTCCCCTTTTATATCCCGTAATAACCGCAATAAACTTGTTTGGCGAATCTATTTCCGCGGTATAGTTTGTATCGTAATCAAATGTGCTTCCGCAGCCGAGATTTACCCGAAGAGCATCCGCCGCAACACGAATAGGTCTTGACGGCATTTTTTGCTCATTTCCAATCCATATTTCATAAGTAAGATAACAGTCTTCAAGCTCTTTTCCTATGCTCATTGTATATCCGTTTGTACCTGTAATAACGGTATAATTTGAAGTTCCTTGATTTTCCCTTGTAAGATATTTCCATTTTACGTTTATTGCCGGATAATTTACATAATCATATTCCGAACCGCCCAAAACGTTTATTTTTGCCGATACGGTATTTCCGACTCTTACATCTCCCGTTATTTCGCATGTTGTAACATAAGGAAATACCTCAATTTCATATTCCGCGGAATATCCGTCCGCCGTAACAGCGGTAACCGCTGCTGTTCCTGCGGACTGCGCCGTTACTGTTATGCTGCTGCCAAGTTCATCGGGCTCATCGGGCTGAGAAAGCGTTATAATACTGCTTTCTGTACTCCATTCAACTGCTTTTTCATCATCAATATCAATATATTGAACGTTAAGAGTTGTTGTCGGCTTTTCAGAACTGTTTGTGAGATAAAGCTTTCCTGCACCGTTAATTTCAATATGCGGATTTTTCGGTTGAGGAGTCGTTCCCGCCTGCCAGGAAAGTATCGGATA
>CACZTG010000229.1 GCA_902783995.1 uncultured Ruminococcus sp.
CGGACACATTTATGATTTTTCTTGTTTTTCAATTTTAAGCGTTACTTTTCCCATAAGTCCGGATTTCGGTCTTGCCGATGTAAAGCGCACAGCCGTTGAATTTGTAACCTTTGCGGTCATTATATTTTCGCCTTTTTTCACGTATTTTGTAATATCGGTTTCAAACGGAAACAAAACGCCTGTCTTTTCTTTACTGCCGTTGACGGAAAGGGAAAGTATTTCGCCGGCGTTTTTAAAGCTTACAATAACTTTTGAAAAATTGTCAAGGTTAAACGACGTCTTATATTCAACCGTCCCGCAGTAGTTTTCATAACTTTTCCATAAAAGCCAATTTGAGAGTGCAACCTTTTCGGAATTGACATACCATTCGTTAAGAGGAATATGCTCATATTCGTTTTTTACGTAAATTATTGCGCTTTCCCTCGGATCAAGCCCTATAAAATGTTCTGTTAAAGGCTTGATTTCTCCCGTCATGGGATTAAGAAGGTCAAGCTCGGCAGCATTTTTAATGTTAATTTCTCCTACTATGCGCTCTTCGCCTTCGTTTATAAGTATTACAAACTTTTTTCCTTCCTTGATTACAGTGCTTGCCCGAAGATTTTTATTTCGGGGATAGAAAGAAAAATCGCTTTCAAGATAAGGTAAAATACTTTCGGGCGACTTTAAATAAATAAATTCGTCATTTTCAAACGCCGTAAATACTTTTCCGCCATTTTTTACAAATTCGAGGAGAATATCTGCTGTTTTTCCGCTAATTAGCGATTTATCTTCAATAATAATGTTTTTATAGCTTTGGTTTTGGATTATAAGTCTTCCGTTTTTAATTTCGGTTTTTTCTTCAAGCAGTTTTTTTTCGAGATAGTTAAACTCATATTGATTTTCAAAAAACACACGCGGATATTCATATGGGAGTTCATATGGACCGCATAAAAAAGCGGTGTCGCAAACGGTGGCAGAGTCTGTAAGCATATAGCACATTCTTTTTATATACATACTTAAATTGTAAAAGTTACCCCACCAATAGCTGTTGGGTCCGACATCGGGCGGTCTTTCCTCAAAACGCGGAGCTTTTACCGAATAGAAAAAGGCGTGGGGATATATAAGGTTTACACCTCTTGCAAAAAGCCAGTTAATATACCATAATACATCTGAATAATTCATAAGCCAACCGTTTTCTTTCGGACCGCAGCAACCGAATACTTCATTTCCGTTACGCCTGAGACCGAGATGCGCTGCGGCACTTGAAGTGCATTTTCCCATTGTGCTGTGGTCACCCGTGAGCGCGGAAACGTTCCCCGGCTCGATATAGCGCCAGACAACGTCCTGACAGGGCATACCAAAATATTTCATATGACCGATATCCGTGCTTTTTCCGGGGTGTCCGGTAAGCGCAATACCGTGGTCTTTGCACCACTTTGATATAGGTGAGAAAAACCGTTCACCCATAAGCCGGTTTACAACCGTCCTGTATTTCTTATAAACCTCGTTATAGTTTTCGCTGTTTTTAAGCCATAAAACAGGAAGCTGCCCGACAGATAAAGCTTCTGTGAAATATGAAAGAAAGTCATCTGTCCACGGAACAGAGTTTTTTTCGGCAAAACGGGCTTCGGGGCTTGGCTCGTCGGTAAAAATTGCTATTACGGTATTTCCGAAAAACTCTTTTAAAGCCTTATAGTAACGCTCGTGAGTGCAGACAATAAATTTTTCGGTTGCTTTTATATTCATTAAATCAGCGGCTTTCGGGGCGTCAGGCTCCATATCGTCCTCGCCGAAATGTATGCCTCTGATTGTGCTTCCCGAAGGTTTCATTATGTAATGCGCGAATTGCCATTTTGAGAGGTCATCTTCTCTAAATTTTTCTCCGTCCTTTATTATTACTGCCTTTTTCAGCACATCATTTTCTGTTTTTAACGCAAGCGACACTATAAGCCTTTCATCATCGGCAAGGCTTGGTGCCGAAACGGTTTTTTCTGCCTTGCAAAGCTTTTGCACAAGGCATTTGTTCAAAAATTCGGGATTGTTTTTGACCACCATACCGTTTGCGCTTCCGGAAGGATACATTCCTTCGTCATACAGTACAACCTTCATATTGTTTTTCTTTGCTGTTTGTACGGCAAAATAAACATAGCGCATAAACTCGTCCGAAAGATATTTCAGTGTCTTCGGAAGACCTATGCGAGGATGGATTACAAAAGCGTCAATCCCGTGAGCTTTAAAATCAAGAATTTGTTTTTCGATTTCATCTTCCGTAAGCCTGTCATTCCAGAACCAAAAAGGCACAGGCGAAAATTCGGCAGGTGGAAAAATGAAATTTTTTAAAACGGAGGGTATGTTCATTTAAATTCATCTCCTAAAAGCTTTTCGGTTTTAGTTTAACATATATTTGCCTTAATTGTCAACAATAAAAATACTACATATTAGCAAAAAACCACACTTTTTTTACTATATTCAACAAACGGTAGATACTTGAATTAAAGTAGAAAATTGTTTGTTGAAAACGAAAGACAGATGCGATATAATTAAAATATAAAAAAAATCATTTGCGGAGGCATACTTATATGTATTTTGACGAAAAAAAAGCCGCAGATATAAGAGGCGACAAAAAAATTGACGAAACAGTTAGTCTTATTTTAAAATTTTTTATAGAAAATAACGGTAAAACCGATTATGTAATGTTACCGTACTTTGAAAACGGTTTTGATGTTTTGGAAAGTTCAAGGACAGATATAGATTTTGAAAAAATTTTTTTACATTCCGGCTACGGCGATGTGGCTTACGCAAGATGTTTTATTGA
>CACZTG010000230.1 GCA_902783995.1 uncultured Ruminococcus sp.
AAATTACGATAAGTACAAAAGGCAGTATTATATGCCAAACGCAGGCTGCCTTGACTGGACAAAAAAAGAATATATCGACAAAGCTCCCACCTGGTGTTCGGTTGACCTTCGTGACGGAAACCAGGCGCTTATTGTGCCTATGAGTCTTGAAAAAAAGCTTGAGTTCTGGAAGCTTCTTTTAAAGCTTGGCTTTAAGGAAATCGAAGTCGGTTTTCCGGCGGCGTCCGAAACCGAGTATGAGTTTGTCAGAGCGCTTATTGACGGCGGTCTTATACCCGACGACGTTACAATTCAGGTTTTGATGCAGTCAAGAGAGCATATAATAAGAAAAACCTTTGATTCCTTAAAAGGCGCTAAAAGAGCAATTGTGCATCTTTATAACCCGACCTCTTACGCGCAGCGCACACAGGTGTTTAAAAAAACAGATGATGAAGTTGAAACAATTGCCGTAAAAGGAGCGGCGCTTTGCAAAAAGCTTGCCTCAAAATCCGATACGGAATTTATCTTTGAATATTCTCCCGAATCCTTTACGGGAACAGAGCCCGAATATGCTCTTAAAGTTTGTAACGCCGTGCTCGACGTATGGCAGCCCTCACCCGAAAATAAGGTTATTATTAACCTTCCCGCTACAGTGGAGCTTTCAATGCCTCACGTTTACGCGAGCCAGGTTGAATATATATCAAAAGGGCTTAATTACCGTGAAAACGTGATTCTTTCGCTTCATCCGCACAACGACCGCGGAAGCGGCGTAGCCGATGCCGAAATGGGGCTGCTTGCGGGCGCGGAAAGGATAGAAGGCACGCTTTTCGGCAACGGAGAACGCACGGGAAATGTGGATATTGTTACGCTTGCGCTTAATATGTTTTCGCACGGGGTTGACCCAAAGCTTGATTTTTCAAATCTTCCGGAAATTGCCGAAATTTACGAAAGCGTTACGGGTATGCCCATAAACGAGCGTCAGCCGTATTCGGGAAAGCTCGTTTTCGCGGCGTTTTCGGGCTCTCATCAGGACGCAATCGCGAAAAGCATAAAATGGCGCAGAAAACAGCACGAAAACACGTGGAGTGTGCCGTATCTTCCGATTGACCCTTCCGATGTCGGCAGAGAATACGAAACAGATGTTATCCGCATAAACTCACAGTCGGGCAAGGGCGGCATAGGATATCTGCTTGAAACAAACTACGGCTTCGAGCTGCCCGCCAAAATGCGTGAAATTGTGGGTTATACGGTTAAAAATGTTTCCGACCATATGCACAAAGAGCTTTCGCCGAAAGATGTGCTTGACATATTTACCGAAAACTTTATAAATATTAACGAGCCTCTCGGCCTTATAGATTTTCACTATGTGCGCGATGAAAAAGTGCACGTTACGCTTACCATAAACGACCACGGAACTGTACGTGAAATCAAGGGTACGGGTAACGGACGTCTTGACTCTGTGAGCAACGCGATAAAAGAAAACCTGGGCATCAATTACAGTGACCTTACATACAGCGAGCACGCTCTTTCCAGAGGCTCCTCGTCACAGGCTATCACATATTTAAGCATTACGCTTCCCGACGGCAGCGTCAGCTGGGGCGCGGGCGTACACGACGATATTATCGCTTCCTCTGTAAACGCTCTGTTTTCGGCAATTAACCGAATAGGCGTTGTTGCGGCGGAAAAATAAATTTAATAACGGAGGCATATTTTAAATGAATTTGACCGAGAAGCTTAAAAGCGGCAAATTATCTCTTTCGTTTGAGGTTTTTCCGCCAAAAACAAGCACTTCATTTGAAAGCGTTAAAACCGCGACAGAGGAAATAGCAAAGCTTAAACCCTCCTTTATGAGCGTCACCTACGGCGCGGGCGGAGGAACAAGCGCATATACTCTTGAAATCGCCAAAAACATAAAAGAAAAATACGGTGTTACGACTCTCGCGCACCTTACCTGCGTATCCTCAACCAAAGATACGGTAAAAAGGCAGATTGCCGAAATGAAAGCGGCAGGCATAAAAAATGTTATGGCGCTTCGGGGCGACCTTACGCCGGAGCTTAAGGAAAAAGGCATACCGCAGGACGGCTATCGCTACGCTTCGGAGCTTGTAAAAGAGCTTCGCGGGCAGGGTTTTTCGGTCGGCGGCGCCTGCTATCCCGAAGTTCATCCCGAAAGCAAGAACCAAAAAGAGGATATTGCCCGCCTTAAAGAAAAGGTCGATGCGGGCTGTGATTTTCTTACCACGCAAATGTTTTTTGACAACAATCTGCTGTATAATTTCCTTTACAAAATCCGCGAGGCAGGTATAACCGTACCCGTTGTTGCGGGAATTATGCCGATAACAAACGCAAATCAGGTTGAACGGGCAATTCAGCTTTCGGGCTCGTTTATGCCGCGGCGCTTTAAAAGTCTTGTCGATAAATTCGGCTCCGACCCGCTCGCGATGAAACAGGCGGGCATAGCCTACGCAACCGACCAGATTATTGACCTTTTCGCGAACAACATAACCAATGTACACGTTTATTCTATGAATAAACCGGAGGTGGCAAAAGCAGTACAGTCCAACCTGTCGGATATGCTTGGAAAGTAATGAGTGTTTTTACGAAATTCTATAAAGCTCCAAAATTCAATAAAACAGAAATTCTCCGCTACGCAGGAACAAAAGAGGCGTCTGAACAGACAAGCGAGCTTCTTGAAAGCTGCCTTAACGAATGCAGCGGGGTTTTTTCTTATAAAGTCTGCTTCGCGGAGGAACGGCTTATAATAAGCGGCGGAACAATATCTATGGGCAGCATCAAAACAAACAGCAAAGCGCTTTTAAAAAATCTTGACGGCTGTGAAAAAGCTGTGATTTTCGCTGCAACCGTCGGGCTTGGCATTGACAGGCTTATTTTTAAATATTCCTCCGTTTCGCCTTCAAGAGCGCTTATGTTTCAGGCAATAGGAGCGGAACGTATTGAGGCGCTTTGCGATATGTTTTCTGCCGAAATATGCGAAAAATACGCTGCGGAGGGGCTTTATATCACGTCCAGATTCAGCCCCGGCTACGGCGATTTTTCCGTTGAGGCGCAAAAGGACTTTTTCGGGCTTCTCGACTGCCCCAGAAAAATCGGTTTGTCGCTTAACGAAAGCCTTATTATGACTCCGACAAAATCTGTCACGGCGGTTATCGGTATATCCGAAAAAGCGCAGAAAAAATCCAATTCCTGCGAAGCCTGCACGCTTGACGGCTGTGCTTACAAAAAAAGAAAATGAGGATAATAAAATGGATATAAGAGATTATTTAAAAGAAAATATTTTATTTCTTGACGGCGGCATGGGTACGCTCCTTCAGGAAAAGGG
>CACZTG010000231.1 GCA_902783995.1 uncultured Ruminococcus sp.
AGAAAAATGCCGAAGGGGATTCGTTTTCAGAACCGCACGGTAAAATATCGGTGAAATAAAAACGATATAGCATTTTTTAAAAAGGTCATTTGTATTATATCATAAACAATTTCTTTTGTCAATATTTTTCATAAATAGTATATTATTGACATTATTTATCTATTTTTAATTAAATTTATAAAAAATATTTCATAATTTTATATATATTTACTGCTATAAAACATTAAATCGTTTATTTCTCAAATAAAATAAATATAAAACAAAAATACAAAAATATTTTTTTATTATATTTTCACAAACTTTCTTTTCTCTTTAAAAATTTTACAGCATTTTATTCGACAAAAGTAAATTTAATATGAAAATTTCTTTCCTCTCCCGGTTTCAAAATATCAAGCAAACCGTTTTTACGCATAACGCTTCTTCCGTCGGGTGTACAGTTGCCGGGTTCAAGCCCCAGAACATATTCGCCCTCGCCCATCATTTTCCACTCGGTAAAAAACGGAAGCTCGGCAGTATCAAAATACATATAAACGCCCTTTTTAATATCCTTATTATATATAGAAACCTCGCTTTTGCCGCTCAATTTATGATAATAACATTTTTCCTCATAGCCCGCCTGCGGCGTTTCCATTACAAGACAATTTTCAATACCTTCCGCCGAGTGCTCGTTTCTTGGTGTAACCTCAGTTGACGGTACATTTACAACCGCGTTTTCCGAAAGCAGCGGATATCCCATATTGCAATGATACAACACCTCAAGAGGACTTTCTTTTGTTCCGATATTTACAACCTTATCTTTAAGATATATCTCATTCTTTCCTATCGGGCAAATATATTCACGTTCAAGCACAAGCTTATGCGCAAAAAGTGAAGCGTCACGAACAAACGCTTTAATTTTAATTTCACTTTCCGTAATTTCGTAACTAACGTTTTCACACGGAGTATTTGAAATTGTACCGTGCAGCGGCAGCACCTCTCCGTCGTCCGTACACGGCGTTCCGACAGCGGTAAGCCCGCAGGTTGTGAAAAAACCCGCCGTAAATGACTTTAAAAACCCTATACCTTCCTTGTCGTAATATTTTGGAGAAACATAGCCGCACGGCGCGAAAAAGCCCATATTATCACCCTTAAACGTAAGCCTTGAAATATCCGCGCAGCGGTCAATTGAAACCGAAAACTCAAGCCCTCCGCCGTTTCTCACGTTAAAGAGCCTCATACCGTCACCTTTCCCGCCGACAAGCCTTACTTCTTCAACACCGCAAAGCTGATGGGGATTACCTACATATTTTTTCATCAAATCATCTCCGCTACTTTTTCATATATCATACCGTCACTGTTTTTTCCTTTTTCAAAAACCATACTGTTTTACGCTAACAGCCCATAAATCTTAAAAATATCGCCTGCGCCCATAATAACCGCTATATCGCCCTCCGACAAATTATCTTTAAGATAGGACGCTATATTATCATTACCCGAAATTGCAAGCGCTTTAACACCGTTTTCGTTAATTTTCTCTGCGATAAGCTCAGGCGGAATTGTCGGGTCATACGTCTCTCTCGCGGCATAAATATCGGCGACAATCACCTCGTCCGCGCCTTTAAAAGCCGACGCGAATTTATCAAGAAAGGTTTTCGCTCTCGAATATGTATGCGGCTGAAAAACGCATATAAGCCTTTTATGCGGCAGCTTTGAAGCAGCGGATACCGTTGCCGCCACTTCTGTCGGGTGATGAGCGTAATCATCATAAATTTTCGCGCCGCAGACATCGAATTTATATTCAAACCTGCGCATAGCCCCATGAAATTTGCCGACGTCCTCCATAGCACGGTTCATATCAAGCCCCAGAACATAAGCGTTTGCGAGTGCCGCAAGAGAATTAAGCACATTATGTTCACCCGCTACCGAAAGCTGCACTTTTCCAAGCTCTTTTCCGAAAGCTTCAAGAATATATGACGGATATCCCCCTTCGTAATCAATATCCCTTGCCATAAAATCAGCCTTATTTTTAATGCCGTAAGTCACAACCTTTGCCGGAGCATTTTCTATAATACGGCTCATATCTCCATCATCGGCACAGACAATTAAAAAACCGCCCGGAAGAATATTCTTTGAAAAATCCTCAAAAGCGCCTTGGAAATCCTCTTTATCTTTATAATAATCGAGATGGTCGGGCTCTATATTAAGTATTGTCGCGGCATAGGGCTTAAAATCAAGAAAACTGCGGTAATATTCGCAGGCTTCGGCAATAAGATAATCACCTTTGCCGAGACGCAAAGTTTTTTTATCCAAAAGGTCAAGGCCTCCGCCTACAATAACTGTAGGGTCAAGACCACTGCCTATAAATATGTAAGCAAGCATTGACGTTGTTGTGGTTTTGCCATGCGTTCCCGCAACCGCAACCGGATATTTATATTTACTCATTATATCTCCGAGAAGACGTGAACGCGGTATAACCGTAATCCCTCTGCTTCTGGCTTCGACAAGCTCC
>CACZTG010000232.1 GCA_902783995.1 uncultured Ruminococcus sp.
TATAAATCTTTAAGCTGTGAAATTACATTCTGATAAATTCTGCTCACTAAAATTCCCTCCTAAAAAGTATAAAAATATCTCATAAATATATAATACTACATTTTTCACAAATTTGCAAGATTTTTTTTTATAATTTTCACAAATTTTTTAAAAAAAGTTTATTTTTTTTTAAATTATAGCTTTACTAATAGCTTTTTTTATGGTATAATTTAAAAAATGGAGGTGTTTACCTATGGCAAAAAAAGCTGAAAATAACATTACGCTTTACAAAAACAAACCCTTGGTAAAAAAAGACAATACAGTTTATCTCGGCTATCGGGACGAGCAGTATATGATTGAAATGGAAATTACCGATACCGAAAAATCCGGCAATCTTGATATCGCAACCGGTGTTCTGATTAAGCTTATTGACAATACAAAGCTCGGCAGAGACAGGATTGTAAAAAAAGCGGAACGGGAAAATATGGAAAAAGCTATGGATATTGCTTCTTTCTGGCTTCTTGACGCTCTCGGAGAGGAAGAATAAAAATGATTGACAGCAAAGGGCTTACAATGCTCACTGATTTTTACGAATTTACAATGGCGGGCGGTTTTTTTAACAGTGCCGCAAGAAACACGGTAGGATATTACGATATGTATTTCAGGACAATTCCCGACGGCGGCGGCTATGTTATCGCCTGCGGGCTTGAATCCATGGTGGAATATCTGAGCAATCTTCATTTTTCGGACGAGGATATTGAATATCTGCGTTCAAAAAAAATATTTAACGAGGATTTTCTTTCCTATCTTAAAAATTTTGAGTTTTCCTGCGATGTGTGGGCAGTGCCCGAAGGAACGCCGATGTTTCCGAACGAACCTTTCGTTACGGTAAGAGGTCCCGTTATCCAGGCGCAGCTTCTTGAAACAATGATTTTAATCTGCATGAACCATCAGACGCTTATCGCGACCAAGGCAAGCCGTGTTGTGCGTGCCGCGAAAGGCAGACCGGTTATGGAATTCGGCGCAAGACGCGCACAGGGCTATGCCGCGGCGATTTTAGGTTCAAGAGCCGCTTATATTGCCGGCTGCGATTCGACCTCCTGCACAATTTCCGACAGAGATTTCGGTATTCCCGCATCAGGTACAATGGCGCACAGCTGGGTACAGCTTTTTCCAAGCGAATATGAGGCTTTTGACGCTTACGCGAAAAACTATCCCGACAAATGCGTTCTGTTAATAGATACATATAATGTTCTTAAAAGCGGCCTGCCGAACGCAATTAAATGCTTTAAAGAGGTCGTTCTTCCCACAGGAAACCGTCCTCTCGGTGTGAGGATTGACAGTGGCGACGTTACCTATCTTACCAAAAAAATGCGAAAAACACTTGATGACGAAGGTTTTTCCGATTGTAAAATCGTTGTGTCAAATTCTCTTGACGAATATATTATTGCCGACCTTATAGCTCAAGGCGCGCAGATTGATTCCTTCGGCGTGGGCGAAAGGCTTATAACATCACGCTCCGAGCCCGTTTTGGGAGGCGTGTATAAGCTTACCGCGATTGAGGACGAAAACGGAAATATTATTCCGAAAATAAAGCTGAGCGAAAATGTTTCAAAAATCACGACGCCTTGCTTTAAGCAGATATACAGGCTTTACTCAAAGGAAACGGACAAGGCACTTGCCGATATTGTTACGCTTCATGACGAGATTATTGACGATACAAAAGACCTTACTATTTTTGACCCTGAGTTTACATGGAAAAAGAAAACCGTTACCGATTTTTATGCGAAGCCTCTTATGCAGCGGATTTTTTCCTGCGGAAAGCTTATATATGACCTTCCCGATGTAAAAGAAATAAAAAAGCATTGTGAAAATCAGATGAATACAATATGGGATGAGGTTAAGCGTTTTGAAAATCCGCATAAATATTATGTCGATTTATCCGAAAAGCTTTGGACAATTAAACATAAAATGCTTGATGAATACTCTATATGATAGCATACGGGCGTTATAATTTGATTTGTATTATACAGTCCGTTTAATGGGGGATAACAAAACAACATAAAATACAGTGTAAGAATCGAACAAATAAAAGACCCGCGCTTGCTTGCAATCTGTCCGGAGTTCTGCTCCCATCAGTAAAGCGGGAGCGCTGCTTCAATTTAAAAACGGAGCGATAAAAACCATGAACCTACAAATTTTTATTCCGCCGCTTGTAGGCGGGGTAATCGGATTTATAACTAACGATATAGCTATAAAGATGCTTTTTCATCCGAGAAAACCGATTTATTTGGGGAAAATAAAATTACCTTTTACTCCGGGACTTATTCCAAAGGAAAGAGAGCGTGTGGCAAAGGCTATAGGAAAAACCATCAGCAATCGTTTTTTGGATGTCGAAACGCTGAAAAAGGCATTTACATCAGAAGAAATGATGGAAAAGATAAAACACGGGCTTGAAAAAATTGTAGATGATAACAGAACAAATGAGGAAACCGTCGAGGATGTACTATTAAAATACACAACTTATGATATGACCGAAAAGATTATATCGGTTATCAGAGATGATATTACCGAACTGATTCATACCAAACTTACAAGCTCCGGGTTTGGAGAAAGTATATCAAAAAGCGTAATATATAAAATCAAAGAAAAAATAGATAATTTCACATTCGGCGTTTTATCAGGCATATTTGATGATAATTTAGTTAACCGGACAGCAAAGTCAATAGGTGAAGTAATAAATCAGACTGTTGCCGATAATTCAAAAGAAATAATCGGCAACCTTATAGATAATGAAATTGAAAGAGTAAAAGAATGTAAGGTTTGCGGTATTATTGAGAAATATGAAGAAAAAATCCCCTTATTTATCAGTTTTGTTTTGTCAACATATCAAAGGATAATCGAAGAAAATCTTGAGTCTGTGCTGCGCGAAATAAACATAGAAAAAATTGTTGAGGATAAAATAGCATCCTTCAATGTGGTAGAATTGGAAAACATTATTTTGGAGCTTATGAAAAAAGAGTTAAACGCTATTGTTTATTTGGGAGCATTGCTGGGCTTTTTGTTGGGCTGGGCAAATCTCCTGATTATAAAAATTTAAGAATACGGCGTGATGCCTCTCTATCTGCATATTCTTAAATTTTTATCGGATTTTGTCAGTCTTTCGGCGCCTTTAACCCCGACTTTTACGGTATCCTCAATTCGCACGCCGAATTCCCCTTCAATATATATTCCCGGCTCCACTGTAACAATCATATTTTCTTCAAGCGTATAGGGCGATTTCGGGCTTAAATTCGGCAGCTCGTGAATGTCGAGCCCAACGCCGTGTCCCAGGGAATGACCGAAATATTTATCTATACCCCAGATTTTAAACATTTTTCTCGATTCCGCGTCAATCGCTTTACATGCCGCGCCGGGTTTCACAAGAGGAAGCATTTCCTCCTGTACGGTTTGTACCTTCGTATATATGTCACGCATTTTGTCGCTTATATCTCCTACGGCAACAGTTCTTGTTATGTCACTGCAATATCCTCCGAATACACAGCCGAAATCCATAACAACAAATTCGCCCGATTTAAGGGGCTTTGTGCTTGCGGTTCCGTGGGGCATTGACGAGCGCTTGCCCGAAGCGACAATTGTTTCAAAAGACGCGCCGGAAGCACCCTGCCGTTTCATTTCATATTCAAGCATAGCGGCAATTTCAAGCTCTGTTACGCCTTCTTTTATGCGCGGACACACCGTTTCAAATGCGGTATCGGCAATTTCACAGGCACGGCTTAAAAGCTTCAGCTCATCGCCGGTTTTTACAATGCGCATTTCTTCGACTGTTCCTTTAACGCCGAAAAGCTTTGTGCCTTCAAAAATTTTTTTAAGCTGTAAAAATTTTTCATACGTTATATAGCTTTGCTCAAAGCCTGTTTTTTTTATATTATGCTCTTTTATAAGCTTGTCAAAAACAGCTTTCTCACCGTTTGCGATGTCAATAATCGTGACATCCTCTGTTTGTTCTTTTGCCTGCGACAGATACCTGAAATCCGTTATCAGAAAAGCTCCGTCTTTGGTAACAAAAAGCTGTCCCGCCGTTCCTTTGAAGCCACAGAGATAAAAAATATTGTTCATATATGAAAAAAGCATTGCGTCAAGCCCGAATTTTTGGAGCTGCTCTGTAATATCCTTCATCTTTTACTGTTTTCCTCCGATAAAATTTTAATTATTTCATCAACCGCCATAACATAACCCTTATCGCCGAGACCTGCTATCTGAAGAGTGCAGACTTCCTCAATAACCGAGATATTTCTGAATGTTTCTCTTGCGTGTATATCAGAAAGATGCACCTCTATTTTCGGAACATCAAGAATTTCAAGCGCGTCACGAATTGCGTAGGAATAGTGTGTATATGCACCTGCATTTATTATTATACCGTCCGCGCTTCCGTATGCCCCGTTCAGCTTGTTTACGATTTCGCCCTCACAGGCGGACTGAAAAAACTCGGTATCTATACCCTTTTTCTTGGCGTATGAGGCAATTTCACTTTCAATATCCGCAAGCGTTTTTGTTCCGTATATTTTTGGGTTGCGTTTTCCGAGCATATTAAGATTCGGACCGTTTATCACAAGAATTTTCATCCGGTTCACCTTCTTTTAAATAATTAAGCAGCTTGTCCATACCCTCTCCCGTAACGGAAGAAACTTTAAAAACTGTTTTACAGCCTGCAAGGCGAAGCCAGTTTTCGGCTTTTTCGGGCTGCGCGTCTTTTCTGTCAATTTGTGTGACAATACCGATAACCTCACGGTTTGTTGTTGCCGCGCAGCACGGCGGATAAAGCGAATATTGCTCCGTCGCGCTCAGCACCATACCGACAATTTCAGCCTCATACGAGTATAGGGCAAGCGCTCTTGCAAGGCTGTTTTCCTGCGCGTACTCACCCGGCGTATCTATTATATAATCATTATAATTTATGTACTGCGTTTTGCGGTATTCTTTTCCGTTACCCGGAAAAGCCTGCGAAAGCGTGGTTTTGCCGCTTTCGCTTCTGCCGACCAAAATCATTTTTTTCATAGTGAAAATCCTTTAAAACCTGATATTTTTTTTAATATGTGTATTGTGATATGTAGGAAGCCCTTCCCTGAATAAGTGAGAATCGTTTGAAAGAGTAAGGACTGAAGGTATGCATATTCCGTCTTCAATGCCGAAAAAAATGGCGGTCACTCCCGTATGACCTATATCAAAATGAGTTGATATAAGGGGATAAGGTATATCAAGCAAGCTTGATAAAAAGCAAAGTCCAAAGCCGTGATGCGCAAAGAGGGCAATCCTTTTTTCACTCGGATTTACAGGAATATAAAAATGTTTTTCGCGGTTATGCTCATAGCCGAGAGACAGCAAAAATTCGTCCACGCCCTTATTGACTCTTTTTACACCGTGTTCAAAGTTATATTGTTCAAATTCCTTATATTCATACCATTTGTCACCGAGTGAAAGAACCTTATTGTCGTTAAACAGCCTTTTGAAAGCTATGTTTTGAAAAGCCCACGAATGCCTTCCGGTTTCGTTCAGTACGGCAAAATCCTCATAAGCGTATTTTTCATCGCAAAAGTCAAGCCGGGTAATCTCTTTTTTTGTGATTTCTGCCGTAGGCTTTGCCGTAAGCAGGGCTCTTTCCGAGGGTGATGAATAAATTTCATCAATGCCGTAGAGAGCAAGCCTTTTTGCTACAGCCTCAGCCTGACGTGTGCCGAGAGGCGTAAGAGAGTTTGGGTTATATATAGGGTCGCCGTGGCGTACATAAAACAAAATCATTTCGAACTCCTCCAAAAAAATAGCTGTATATAGTATATCACATATTTTTTTTTATTTCAACAAAAAAAGAACATTTTGAATATTTTTATTAATTTTTCAAAAATATTTCTTTATAATAGCCGTAAAATGTTGACACAAAGCAGTTTTTGTGCTAAAATTAATATATTACAATACATGGAGGGATTTATTTTGTCAGAATATAAAATAGAAACAAAGTGTGTTCAGGGCGCATATGAGCCGGGTAACGGTGAACCGAGGGTTATGCCCATATATCAGAGCACAACATATAAATACGAATCAGCCGACCATTTGGGCAAACTTTTTGACCTTAAAGTACCGGGACATATGTATTCGAGAATTTCAAATCCGAGTCTTGACATACTTGAAAAGAAAATTGCGGAGCTTGAAGGCGGCGTCGGCGCTATGTTTACGTCCTCCGGTCAGGCGGCAAATCTTATGGCAGTATTAAATATTACGTCAAGCGGACAGAACATTGTCAGCCTTTCATCCATTTACGGCGGTACAATCAACCTTTTTGCCGTAACAATGAAACGTATGGGCGTTGAAGTAAGATTTATCACTCCCGATATGTCCGATGAGGAAGCCGAAAAATATATTGACGAAAACACAAGGCTTGTTTTCGGTGAAACAATCGCGAATCCGGCGCTTAACGTGCTTGATATAGAACGTTACGCAAAGCTTGCGCATAAACACGGGCTGCCTCTTGTTGTTGACAATACCTTTGCGACACCGGTGCTTTGCAGACCGTTTGAATACGGAGCGGATATTGTAGTACACTCAACAACAAAATATATGGACGGACACGCTCAGGTGGTCGGCGGTGTTATAGTTGACAGCGGTAAATTCAACTGGGAGAACGGAAAATTCCCGGAGCTTTGCGAGCCCGATGAATCTTATCACGGCGTAGTTTATACAAAGGATTTCGGCAAAGCGGCATATATTACAAAAGCAAGA
>CACZTG010000233.1 GCA_902783995.1 uncultured Ruminococcus sp.
GCTTGCTTTTCGCCCTTTAAACCTCTACCGTACACACGTACTAAGGCGAGATTTAAAGGACGAAATATACCTTCGTTTTTCAGCCTCCCATCAGCTTAATGACTTTGTCATTAAGCTGATGGGAGCGATTGAAAAATCGCTCCCTTAATTTTTAATTGTCTTTATTTCTTATCTCCACACGTCTGATTTTTCCGCTGATTGTTTTCGGAAGCTCCTCAACAAACTCAACCACTCTCGGATATTTGTATGGAGCGGTGTTGTGTTTTACGTAATTTTGAATTTCCTTTTTCAGTTCTTCCGTACCGACAGTACCTTTTGTAAGAACGATTGTCGCCTTGACAACCTGCCCTCTGATTTTGTCGGGGACAGGCGTTATAGCACATTCAAGCACATACGGAAGCTCCATAATAACGCTCTCGATTTCAAACGGACCGATGCGGTAGCCCGATGACTTGATGACATCGTCAATTCTTCCGACATACCAGAAATAGCCGTCCTCGTCACGCCACGCAAGGTCGCCTGTATGATACATATTATCATGCCAGACTTTCTTTGTATTTTCCTCATCTTTATAATAGCCGAGGAACAAACCGCAGGGCGAACCCTTATCCGTTTTAACGACAATTTCACCGGTCTCGCCTATTCCGGCGCGGCTGCCGTCGTCAAGCACAATATCAACATCATACATGGGGCTCGGTCTGCCCATTGAGCCGGGCTTTGCTACCATGCCGCGGAGCGTTCCGACAGTAAGGGTGGTTTCGGTTTGTCCGAAGCCTTCCATAAGACGATGTCCCGTTGCCTTTTTCCACTGCTCATAAACTTCGGGATTAAGCGCTTCGCCTGCCGTTGTTGTATATTCGAGAGAGGACAAATCGTATTTTGACAAATCCTCTTTTATGAAAAACCTATACATTGTGGGCGGCGCGCAAAATGTGGTAATATTGTACTTTTTAAACATCGGCAAAATATCCTCTGCTTTAAAACGGTCAAAATCATAAACGAAAACCGCCGCTTCGCAGAGCCATTGTCCGTAAAGCTTGCCCCAGAGCGCTTTGCCCCAACCTGTATCGGAGATGGTAAAATGAAGCCCGTCGGGGTTAATGTTGTGCCAGTATTTTGCGGTTATAAAATGACCGAGAGGGTATTTATGGCTGTGACAGGCGATTTTCGGGTATCCCGTTGTTCCCGAGGTAAAGAACATAAGCATGGGGTCGTTTCCGCAGGGGGTGTCGTCTTTTCTTTCGTATTTAGCCGAAAACGCTTCAACCTCACTGTTAAAATCGTGCCAGCCTTCACGCTCGCCGCCGACAAGGATTTTGGTTTTAAGAGTTTCGGATTTTTCCGCAGCGAGGTCAACCTGATGCGCCACGTCACCGTCCGCGGTGCAGACAACAGCGCTTACGCCCGCAGCTTTAAAGCGGTAGTCAAAATCATGCTCCACAAGCTGATTTGTCGCGGGTATTACAATCGCCCCGATTTTATGAAGCGCGAGTATTGAAAACCAAAACTGATAATGGCGCTTCAAAACAAGCATAACCCTGTCGCCCTTTTTAATACCGAGACTTTCAAAATAATTCGCAGTTTTTGAGGAGTAATCGCTCATATCCTTAAATGTAAAGGTTTTTTCTTTTTTGTCGTTTGAAACATAAAGCATAGCCCTTTTGTCGGGACATTTTTTAGCGAGCGCGTCAACGCAGTCAAAAGCGAAATTAAACTTGTTCTCGTTTTTGAAGGAAATATCAACAAGACGCTTTTCTTTATCCTTAACGGTATTGATAAATTTCTTGTAAACCGCCGTTTGAGGCTGGTCGCTTCTTTCGGTTTCGCTGCCTTCGTCGGTCGGAGCGGGTGTTTTCGTTTTGCCCGCGGCGCCCATAACCATAGCGTAGATTTCAAGGTCATTGCCGTCAAGCGCGGCAAGGCCGTGAGGCTTTGTACTGTTATAGTATATGGAATCGCCCGGTTCCAGAATTTCAACATTACCGTCTATTACCGCTTTCATTCTGCCCTTTAAAACGATATCAAACTCCTGTCCCTCATGGATGGAAACCTTTGGATTTTCCTCCTCCTCTTTCGAGTAGGGGATTTTCACCCAAAAAGGCTCCGTAACCTTGTTTTTAAACATAGAAGCAAGATTACGGTATTCATAACCCGTAAGACGTGTTATCGGAAGACCGCCGCCCCTTCTCGTCACCTCATAGCCCGTAAGCGTGGGGCTGGAGCCTTTTAAAAGGTCTGTCGGGTCAACCTTAAAAGCGTGAGCGCATTTGTAGATAAATGTAAAGTTAAAATCTCTCGTTCCGCTTTCGTATTCGGCATAATCTTTAAGCGTTACGCCTGTGATTTTTGCCATTTTTTCCTGTGAAAAGCCGAGAAGCATTCGTGTTTCCCTGATACGTCCGGCAACCTCTTTAAGCTGCTCCGCAGCTTCGTTTTGTACATTTTTTTCTTCCATTTTAAAGTACCCCTTTCTTTTTGAGGCATAAAAAAAC
>CACZTG010000234.1 GCA_902783995.1 uncultured Ruminococcus sp.
GCTTAAAGACGATATGAAGGAGCCGGCATACGGCGATATTGTCACATTTGCCGCAACACCCTATTATTATGAGCCGCCGCACAATTTCGGAGAGTTTAATTACGCCGGATATATGCATTCAAAAGGTTTTGTCGGTATTTTTTCGGAGCCTGCGAAAACAGCTTTTCGTGACGGCGGATTTTACCCTCCCAAAATCCTTTACGGGCTTACTTCTTATCTTAACAATACGATACACAAATACATTCACGGTGAAAGCGCGGAGTTTGTGTGCGGTATTTTGCTTGGCGACAGGTCGGGTTTTTCGGAGAAAATGACCGAAAACATACGGCTTGCGGGTGTAAGCCATATCACTGCCGTATCGGGAATGCATACAGCTATTCTGGCAGCGTTTATTATAGGTTTTACAAACCGTTTTACAAAACGCCGCAAAACAAAAGCGCTTATCGCGTCGTATATTCTTTTGATTTATATGTTTATGACGGGGCTGTCACCTTCGGTTGTCAGAGCCTCGCTTATGGCGTTATGCTCAATGGCGGGAGTGCTTTTCGGCAGAAGGGGTAACTCGTTTGATGTTCTTATTATTATTGCCGCCGTTATGCTTTCTTTAAATCCCGAGCTTGTTTTCAGTCCGTCGTTTATGCTTTCGTTTCTCGCAACGGCAGGTCTTCTGCTTTTTATGCCGCTGCTTTCGGGGACAAAACAAAATCAGCTTTCAAAGCTGCTCATTATGACGCTTACCGCCAACGCTTTTACGCTTCCGTATGTGTTATGGAATTTCGGCTCGTTTTCGGTTATAGGAATTTTGGTGAATTTGATTGTTGTTCCTTTGCTGCCTTATGTTTTTGCGGGAGGTATGATTACGGCACTTTTCGGGTTTTTGCCTCCTGTCGGCGCTGCTGCCGGATTGTTTACGGAAACAATCGTAAGGGTGATAAACGGAGCAATTTCGTCCGCGGCGTCCGGTCCGGGCGGGCAAATATACTTTTCGTATAAAAATTTTTTCTTTGTGATTTTTTGGTTTTTGCTGCTTTTTCTTATATATCTGGGCTTAAAGAATATGGGAGAGGTTTCCGGAAAATTGTTTAAGGTAACGGCGTTTCTTTGTGTCGGTACATTTTTAGCGGGCTGTTTGTTTAATTATATTTCGGCGGACAATTTCAGCGTAACTTATCTTTATGTCGGGCACGGCGACTGCGCTCTTTTAAATTTTCCCGGAGGAAAGAAAATGCTGATAGATACCGGTGATGTTTCGGGAAACACAAGCCGAAGCGAGGAATTTTTAAAAAGCTACGGAATAAAAAAACTTGATTCCGTTTTTATATCACATTCAGACTCGGACCATTGCGGCGCGCTTGAAAATGTTTTGAGAGAGTGCGATGTCGGCACGGTGTATATAACCGCGTACAGCGATATAAACGGTATGTCGGGAGATATTCAAAGCCTTGCGAGGCACTATGACTGCCCTGTCAAAACGCTTGAAACGGGAAAAATTATGAGATATAACGGCGCCGAAATACAAATTGTTTATCCCGAAAGTGATTATAAAGATTTGTCCGATAACGACAGCTCAATGGTTATGACGGTGAGTTTCAGAGGTAAAAAGTTTGTTTTTACGGGCGATATAAGCTCGGAAATCGAAAATGCGCTTGCCGAAAGAATAGGAAAATGTGACGTTTTAAAGGTGTCGCACCACGGCTCCGATACATCCACATCAAAGTATTTTCTTGAAACCTTAAAGCCGGGGTACGCGGTTGTCAGCGCGTCAAAGCCTTATTCATATAAAAGAGACACAATAAAAAACAAGCTTAAAGAAAGTGATATAAAAGCTTATTTTACATATGCTCACGGAGCTGTAAAATTTACGGTATTTAAAAACGGAAGGCTGAAAATAAAAACGAAAAGGAGAGAATATATAAATGCCGAAATCGAGTAACAACGCGCAGCAGACCGCCCTTACCGAAAGGCTGAAAAGCGGTAACTTAAACGGACTTTACCTGTTTACGGGCGAGGAGGTTTTTAACAAGGATTTTTATATTTCGCGTTTTAAGAACGCC
>CACZTG010000235.1 GCA_902783995.1 uncultured Ruminococcus sp.
CAGATACTCAAAATATATTCGCGCGGCGGAATTGTCTGTGCTTGTCCCAACCCGCCTTTTTTAAACGGAAAAAATGAAGCCGAAAAAAGCGATTTTGCAAGGCATTTGCGCCATATTTTAAAGCTTACGGACGGAATGGGGGCAGGTATCGGTTCGGATTGTGACGGAACGGCTTTTTGCTGCAACGGACTTAAAACAACAGGTGATTATATAGGTTTCAGCAAATTTTTAAAAGAAAAGGATTTTGAAAATTATGAAATTCAAAATGTTTTTTCTTGCAATTTTGAGCGTTTTTTTAATATTTTTGACAAAAAATGAATTTTTTTAAATTTTCTATTGCATTTTTGCGAAATTTGTGGTATTATATATAAAGTGGAAAGTATCCGCTTATTATTTTTTTGTAAAAGACTGTTTTAAATAAAATGAAGAGGTGAATTTTTTGTTTATTTCAAAAAAAGCGTTGGCAGTGAGTCCGTCATCAACACTTGCAATCAATTCCAAATTCAAAGCGTTAAAAGCGCAGGGACTTGATGCCGTAGGCTTCGGCACGGGTGAGCCTGATTTTGACACTCCGGAAAATATAAAAAATGCCGCCAAAGCGGCTCTTGATAACGGTTTTACCAAATATACGCCGGCTTCGGGTACTCCGGAGCTTAAAAAAGCCGTTTGTTATAAGCTTAAACGTGATAACGGGCTTGATTATGAGCCTTCGCAGATTGTAATTTCAAACGGCGCGAAGCATTCTTTAATGAACGTGTTTACCGCTATTTGTGACCCCGGCGATGAGGTTATTATTCCCTCTCCCTATTGGGTAAGCTATACGGAGCTTGTTCGTCTTGCGGACGGCGTGCCGGTTATTGTACATACTACGGAAGAATCGGGCTTTAAGCTAAACCCCGACGATTTTGAAAAGGCGATAACACCCAAAACAAGGGCAATTATAGTAAACAGTCCCAGCAACCCAAACGGTATGGTATATTCCGCGGAGGATTTAAAAGCCATTGCCGATGTCGCGCTCAGGCACGGACTGTATATTGTTTCGGACGAGGTTTACGAGCATATTGTGTATGACGGTCATAAGCACGTAAGCATAGCTTCCTTCGGACCGGAATATAAAGAAGCGACAATTGTTGTAAACGCCGTTTCAAAAACCTATGCCATGACAGGCTGGAGAATAGGCTATACCGCTTGCAGCGCGCCGCTCGCAAAGGCGATGGCAAGCATCCAGAGCCATTCAACCTCAAACCCTAATTCAATTGCGCAGGCGGCGGCAACAGAGGCTCTTATGGGCGACCTCAGCGCAGTTGCGGAAATGAGGAAGGCTTTTATCGAAAGACGTAATTATATGTATAAACGAATAAATGCTATGGAGGGAGTGTCCTGCACGCTTCCCGAAGGCGCGTTTTACATTATGATGAATATATCAAAGCTGAAAGGCAAAACCTTTTACGGTAAAAAAATAGAAACAAGTGATGATTTTGCGGATATTTTACTTGAAAAAGCGCTTGTTGCCGTTGTGCCGTGCAGCGGCTTCGGCAATGATGATTTCATACGCTGGTCGTACGCGACTTCTATGGAATCAATCGTAAAGGGTATGGATAGACTTGAAAAGTTTTTAAAAGGCGAGCTTTAAAGTCAAAAATCATAAAACACAACGTTAGCGGCGCGGTTTTCCGTAAAACCGCGCCGCTGCTTTTCCCCCGGCAAATTCATTTTTGCCTCATTTTTTATCTTCCCCGGATATTTCCTTCTTCGGAAATATTTTCTTCCTTAAACCTTTGTATTTTATGCGTGGTTGTTTTCGTAAACGGGCGAAGTCTTATACTGAATGAAAGTATGTGCTTATAAGCCTGCACCATATTATTGACCTTTGTTATTTCATCTTTTATAAGCTCTATAAGCTGTTCCTGTGTATAATCCTTGCCAAGCTTTGCTTCAATCTCACCGTAGTTCGGAACAATCTGCGCCGAAATTATTGTATCACCGGCGCGCTCTTTGCCCGAAACAAGGCTGTCATCAATAAATTCACTTCTTGAAAGATAAGCTTCAAGCTCCTCCGGGAAAATATTTTTACCGTTTTTGGTAACAATAACGTCTTTTTTTCTGCCCGTTATGTGAACAAAACCGTCCTCATCAATAAAGCCGAGGTCTCCGCTGTGATACCAGCCGTCCGTAATTGCCTGCGCGGTAAGCTCCGGGTTTTCATAATAGCCCATCATAACATTGCCGCCCTTTATAAGAATCTCGCCTATACCCTCGCTGTTCGCGTTTTCAATAACAATTTCAACACCGGGAAGCGGCAGACCCGCTGCGTCATCCTTAAAGTTTTTATCACGGTTAAGCGCGGCTATCGGAGCACATTCCGTAAGACCGTAGCCCTGTATAAAGTTTATACCGAAATCGCGAAAACCTTTCGCGACCACGGGGTCTATTGCCGCCGCGCCGCTGATAAAGCAGCGAAGATGTCCGCCGAGCGCGTTATGAATGTCCTTAAACAAAATATGCGTAAGGTCAATGCCGACCTTCTTTGCGGCGTTGCTTATTTTTATTGCTTTTTCGACAGTCTTTCTCTTGCCTTGCTTGTCAATATTTTTATATATGTTTTTGTATATATTTTCAAACAGCAGCGGCACACCGAGCATAACGGTTGCCTTTGATTCTTTAAGATTTTTAACAATATGCCTTAAGCCCTCACAATACGCAATCGCGCTTCCGCTGTAAATCATACAAAGGAAACCGCAGGTACATTCATAGGTGTGATGAATAGGGAGCACCGAAAGAAAGATATCTTCGGGATATACCTTAAACATTGTCGGCATTGATTTAAGGTTTACGCATATTGTCCTGTGACTGTGCATAACTCCCTTTGCCATACCCGTTGTACCCGATGTGAAAAGAAGGATTGACATAGCCTCGGTATCAATTTCGGTATCAATATATGAACGGTCGCCGTTTGAAAGAAGCACTCTGCCCTCCTCAACAAGCTCATCAAGCTGCTCACCGAAAGCTATTTTATAATCAACCTTTACATCGTCATCAATGGTTTTTACCTTCGGTGAATATATAATCATTTTCACATTCGCTATATTTATAAGGTTTAACAGTTCCTCCTTCGGAAGCTCCTTGTCAAGAGGAACAACAACTCCCACACCGCATACAACAGCCATATAGCTCAGCGCCCAGCTGTATGATGCTTCGCCTATAACGGCAATCCTTTCGCCTTTAAGCCCCATATCGGTAAGCTTTGTACCGAGAGCGTTTACATCTTCAAGGTACTTATTATACGTTGTGGGCTTATATTCGCCGTCTTTTTTCTCAAGAAATGCTGTTCTGTCTCCGTACAGCTTACAGCTGCTTCTTAGCATATCACGCAAATCCTTTATCGGCCGTGTTTCGTAAAGCGGATATTTATATATTCCATACTCGTTCATTTTACAAATTTCCTCTCTTTCAAAAAGTATATGTACATATTATACTCCATTTTATGGTATTTGTCAAAAATTTTTTATTTTTACACCGAGAAAATGCGAAAGCGTTAAAAGCTGGCTCACATCAACCGTTGCTCCTTCAAGTTCATAACCGTGAAGCACTATTCCGTCAATATCGCAGGTTGACAAATCTATCCCTTCAAGCTTTGTTCCGGAAAAATCGGCTTTTTCAAGCTTACACCCGTCAAACACTGTTTTAACAATATTACAATCGGAAACCGCGCCTTTCATAAAATCGCATTTTGAAAAAACCGTGTCTTTTATTCCGGAATTGCTAAAATTGGCATATGTCAAGATACTGTTTTCAAAAACAGATTTTCCGGTAAGCGTTTGCGTAAAATCTGTTCCTATGCATTTGCAGCCCTCAAAAGATACTCTTAAAAAAGCTGTTTCGTTAAAATGAGCGTTTGATATATCACAATCAAAAAAAACACAATCCGTAAAATCGGCATTATTAAAGCTGCAATTTGTAAAACGGCAGCCGGTAAACCGGCAATTGACAAAATCAACTCTGCCGCTTGTAAAATTTTCTATATCTTTGCCTTCAATTATTATATTTTTCACATCACTGCGGTTTTTCACACACTGCCGTACAGTGTCTTTAAAGGCTTCTGCCGTTTCGTACCGAGTTTGTTTCTTCCGTATTTTCATATTTGTTGTCTCCTAAAAAAG
>CACZTG010000236.1 GCA_902783995.1 uncultured Ruminococcus sp.
TGAGCCTATGGGCTTTATGGTACTCAAAGAGGGTAATGTGCGTATTGTTCCCATGGTATCGGAGCAAACCACGGTTGAAAAGGTTATCGATATGGTTCCTCCGATGGTTGATAAGCTTAACGGCATTGTAAAATCCTATACCGAAAAAACAGATAAGACTTCCGAGTAATAAAAAAAGAGTTTTGTAACATAGTATATATAATGAACGGCGGACGCCTTTCATTAATAGTATTATGGGACGTGATTTTTTGAAAAGTTTTAAAATTTTTTGCTGCATATTTTTGATTTTTACTTTTTTGTGCGGTACGGCAAACGCTATGGAATTGAGCGCCGAAAGCGCTGTTATTATTGACGCCGCTTCCGGCAGGGTTATTGCAGAAAAAAACGCTTATGAAAGGCGCGGTATGGCAAGTACAACAAAAATTATGACAGCCGTAATCGCGCTTGAAAGATGCAGTCCGGACGAAACCGTAACGGTTGACAGGCGTGCCGAAGGCATTGAAGGCTCAAGTCTTTATCTTAAAGCCGGAGACAAAATAAACCTTGAGCATCTTCTTTACGGCATGCTTTTAAAATCGGGAAATGACGCCGCGGCGGCAGTGGCGCTTCATGTGAGTGACAGTATAGAGGATTTTGCGAAGCTTATGACGGAAAAGGCCGTAAGTCTTGGGCTTAAAGATACCGCTTTTAAAAACCCTCACGGGCTTTACGAGGAGGGACATTATACAACTGCCTATGACCTTGCGCAGATTACGCGTTACGCTTTCACACTTGACGGCTTTGCCGATATGGTGAGCGCCAAAAGCTATGAAATAGATGATGATATTGAAACAAAACTTGTTGTAAACAATAACAAGCTGCTGCGCTTTTATGACGGCGCGGACGGCGTAAAAACAGGCTATACGCCCGAAACGGGCAGAACACTTGTCGGCTCGGCAACGAGAAACGGTATGAGGGTTATCAGCGTAACTCTTTCCGACCGTAACGACTGGAACGACCATATGGCAATGTTTGACTACGCTTTTGAAAATTACGAGCTTAAAAAGCTGTCCGAAAAAGGTCAGGGCTTCGGCTGCGCGCGCGTACGTGGCGGAAAAGAGCCTGATGTCCCCTGTCTTGCTGAGGAAAACGTTTCCGCCGCCGTAAAAAAGGGCAGTAAAGTAAAAGTAATCTGCAAAACCGACAAAAACCTTCCGGCGCCTGTAAAAAAGGGGCAAAAGGTCGGCACAGTATCCTTTTATGACGGCAAAGATTTAATCGGCGAAACAAACCTTGTTGCTGCCTGCGCCGCCGAAAAGGCAAAAAAATTAAATTTTTTCCGGCGGATAATAAGCTTTTTCCGTCATAAATAAACACAAAGAAAAAGGTATGAAATATATGGAACTTATAAGGCTGCAAAAATATATTGCCGAAAGCGGTATAACTTCAAGGCGTAAAGCCGAAGAGCTTATACGTGAGGGCAGAGTTAAAGTCGGCGGTGAAATAATCCGCGAAATGGGTGTTAAAATAAACCCCGACACCGACGAAGTTGAAGTTGACGGACATATTATACGGCAGGAAACAAAAAAATACTACATTATGCTTAACAAACCGGCGGGATACATAACCACAACCTCAGACGATTTTAACCGTCCGACGGTTATGGAGCTGACAGAGGACGTCCATGCGAGGATATACCCGGTAGGAAGGCTTGATTATGACACGCAGGGGCTTCTGCTTCTTTCAAACGACGGTGATTTTGCAAACGCAATAATGCACCCGAAAGGAAATCTTAAAAAAACATATATTGCAAGCGTCAAAGGGCTTATTACGGTATCCGCAATAAAACGTCTCCGCTCCGGCATTGATATAGGCGATTATATCACAAAACCTGCCGAGGTTGAGCTGATAAGCGGTACGGAACGTGAATCTTCCGTAAAAATTATAATCGGCGAAGGCAAAAAAAGGCAGGTGCGGCGTATGCTTGACGCGGTAGGCTTCCCCGTGCTGCGGCTTAAACGGGTTGCAATAGGCGGAGTTACTCTCGGCAATCTGCCTGAAGGAAAATGGAGGCACTTAAAGCCTTCCGAAATTGAATTACTTACAAGGCAAAGGAAAGGAAAATAAAATGTTCAGTATAAAAATGGCAACTCCCGAACAAATCCCCGAAGCGGAGCTTTATCTCGATAAAAAAATCAAAGGACTTTGCATGCTTCTTTACGAGCAGAGCTTAACAGGAGCGGTTGAGTTTAATATTGTTCCGGGCGGCGCTTATATTGAAGCGCTTAAAACCGACAAAGAGGAAATGCAGTATGTTACGCTCGCAAGCGCTCTGAATTTTCTTGATCTTAACGGTATTCACGACGTATATATAAACCTTGACGAATATAAAGATTTATGTAAAAAAATGAAGTTTATCCCCTGCGAGGACGGGCCGATACCCCAAAAAAACGGGTATCTCGCAAAAGTGGATTTAAGAGGATATTTTACAAGTGAAAAATAAAAATTTAAGGAGGATATTACTATGGCAACACAGGACACTTTTATTTTTAACGGAGACAGAAACAAAGCGGAAATTATTAAAGGCATAGTTGAAAAAGTATATGCGGCGCTTAAAGAAAAGGGATATAACCCTGTCAATCAGATTGTAGGTTATATTATTTCGGGCGACCCGACATATATAACAAGCCATGACGGCGCAAGAGCGCTTATTGCGCAAATTCAGCGAGATGATTTGCTTGAGGAAATTGTAAAAAATTATCTTAATCAGTTTTAATTTTCCGGGGAGGCACATACCTTGAATTTTGAGGAATATAAAAATTATATAAAAGGCAAAAAAGTAGGCGTTATAGGGCTCGGAAGGAGCAATATGCCGCTTATATCCCTTCTCCTTTCCTGCGGCGCTTCGGTTACGGCGTGCGACAAACGTGAGGATACAAACGAAAATTTTGAAAAACTTAAAGCGGAAGGCGTAACGCTTAAGCTCGGTGAAAGCTACCTTGAAGGTTTGGATTCCGAAATCGTTTTTCACAGTCCCGGCGTGCGCCCCGATTTGCCGCAGCTTGAAGCTTTAAGAAAAAACGGCGCGAAAATAACTTCCGAAATGGATTTGTTTTTTGAGCTTTGCCCTTGTGATATTTTCGGCATTACGGGCAGCGACGGCAAAACCACCACCACCACACTTATTTACAAAATGCTTCAAAAAGCGGGATATACCTGCCATCTCGGCGGCAATATTGGAAGACCTTTAATCGGCGATATTGAAAAAATAAAGCCCGAAGATAAGGTTGTCGTTGAGCTTTCGAGCTTTCAGCTTTTTGATATGACTCACAGTCCGAAAACCGCTGTAATCACAAACATCACCCCGAATCATCTTGACTGGCATAAAGACTATGACGAGTATATTTCGTCAAAGAAAAACATCATGCGCTTTCAGAAGCCGGGCGACAGATTTATTGTAAACCTTGATAATGATATTACCCGCCGCATAGGCGATGAAACTTCCGCCGAAAAGCTTGGTTTTTCCATTGACGGCGCAGCGGATATAAGCCTTAAAAACGGCATTATATGCGTAAAGGGTGAGAAATTTCTTGACAGCGCGCTTATAAAAATTGTCGGCAAACACAATGTTTACAACTATATGACCGCCATTGCCGCAACTCTCGGCTATGTCAGCCGTGACGACGTTAAATATGTCGCGGAAAATTTCGGAGGCGTTGAACACCGCATCGAGCTTATCAGGACGCTTGACGGAGTTAAATACTATAACAGCTCGATAGATTCAAGCCCCAACAGAACAAAAAATACCCTTTCCGTATTCGGCAAAAACGTTGTACTGATTGCGGGCGGAAAAGATAAAGGCATACCCTATGACGAAGTCGGAGCGCCGATATGCGAGCATGTCAAAACGCTTATTTTAATCGGCAAAACCTCGGATAAAATAGAAGAAGCCGTAAAAAACTGCGGTGAAAAAAATATTCCGCGGATATTCCGCGCCGATACATACGAAAACGCGGTTAAGCTGGCGCGTGAAAACGCCGAAAGCGGCGACGTCGTTGTTCTTTCGCCTGCAAGCACAAGCTTTGATATGTTTAACAATTTTGAAGAAAGAGGAAATTTATTTAAAAAGCTTGTCAGCGAGTTATAATTTTTTATGGAGGTCGATATTTTGGAGCTTATAGAAAAGCTGCTTAATATAAACAGTGTATCAGGCTTTGAAAAGTCTGCAAACAATGAACTTAAAAATATTGTCAGGGATATTCTCGGAAATGTAAATGAAGACGCCTGCGGTAACCTTACAGGTATAATCCCCTGCGGAAAAAACAATGCGCCAACGGTTATGCTGACGGCGCATTATGATATTATCGGGCTGATATCGAAAGGAATTCATGAAAACGGCTTTGTCTCTTTTGCTCCGACAGGCGGTATTGACAGCCGCCTTTTGCCCGGAGCTGAAGTTGTGATTCACGGCAAAACAAAGGATTTTTACGGTATAATAGGCTTACGGCCTCCTCATATACTTACGGCGGAAGAAATGAAAAAAACCGAAAGCATTGAAAAGCTCCTTATCGATACCGGAGTAAACAATGACGAGCTTGAAAAAGAAGTACCTTTCGGTTCACCCATATCTTTTAGAAATACGGTACGGTATTTCGGAGGCTGCGTATCCGCGAGCGGCCTTGATGATAAACTCGGCTGCTATGCGGTTTTAAGCGCCGCGAAGCGTCTTAAAAATATGCCGTTAAACTCAAATATATGCGTGGCGCTTACCGTTTCCGAAGAAACGGGAAGGTCGGGAGGCAAAACCGCCGCTTACAACATAAATCCCGATATGGCGTTGGTTATTGACGCGACTTTCGCAAAAACTCCCGAATGTGAAGGGCGCACCGAAAATGAAACCGGCGGCGGTCCTGTTATATGCAAAGGTCCGAGCCTTAACCGTTTTTATACGGACAAGCTCATAAAAACAGCCGGAAGCCTTAACCTTCCGTTTCAGATTGAGGTTGAGGGCGGCGACAACGGCACCGACGCTTTTGTGATTGAAACGGTAAAAAGCGGCGTGCCCTGCGCGCTTGTTTCTTTTCCGCTTAAATATATGCACAGTCCTGTTGAAACCGCGTCTTTTGAGGATACCGAAAAGCTTATAACCTTAATTACGGAGTTTTCCGCGAATTTTGAAAGGAGAGATTTTTTACATTATGTTAAAAAAACTGACTGACGCTTTCTCTCCGAGCGGATACGAGGACGAAATAAGAGAGATAATAATTAACGAAATAACACCGTTTTGCGACAGTATCGAAACAGATAATATGGGTAATATTATCGCTTTTAAAAAAGGTAAAAGCTCCAAGAAAAAATTTATGGCGGACGCTCATATGGACGAGGTGGGCTTTATCGTAACGGGCATAACCGAAGGCGGCAGGCTGAAATTTGACGAGGTGGGCGGCATTGATGACCGCATACTTCCCGGAAAACGTGTTATTGTAGGCGAAAAAAGAGTTCCGGGCATTATCGGCATAAATCCTGTGCATTTAAGCTACCCGGAAGAGCGAAATTCTGTTATAAAAATGCGTGATATGCTTATTGATATTGGCGTAAGCACAAAAAAAGAAGCCGAAATGGTTGCGGAAAAAGGCGATTATATCTGTTTTGACAGTGAATATAAAGAATTTGGCGACGGTTTTATAAAAGCAAAAGCGCTTGACGACA
>CACZTG010000237.1 GCA_902783995.1 uncultured Ruminococcus sp.
CGAAATAGTGGTGACAGCCCGCCATAATAGCGGCTTCCGCCAGGGCTTCGTTGCCCTTCATCAAAACTTTTTCATGACTCATTATTTCATTCCTCTCTTTCTTATTTTTCAACGGTTATTACACAATCGGGACACATAGTTGCGCAAAAAGCGCAGCCTATACATTTATCCTCATCGGTAACACCCGCAGGGTGATAGCCCTTAATGTTGATTTCATCGGTCGCGAGCGCAACTATGCCTTTGGGACATACTGTAACGCATAAACCGCAGCCTTTGCAAATATCTTTGTTAAAGATAGGTTTTGCCATAGTATAAATCAGTTCCTTTCTTAAGCATCCCAAGACTGTTTTACGTAAAGCGTCATGGGCGCAAGTTTATAAATTTTACCCTGAAGCTCGGCTTCAAGAGATTTTTTTACCGTTGTCATCTTTATTTCAAGCCCTGTTATTTCTGCGACCTTCTCCGCATAAGGCACAGCCGATAAAACATCATTTGTCGTTGTTATATCGCCAAGATTTGAGTTGTTTGCGATGCCTGTAAACCTCATTCCCGCCGCCTGCTCGATTTCACGCATAATTTCGGCAGTATCTTCAGGTGTTCCCGTAAGCGGGCGGTATTTGTTTATCACAAAAATAAAATCGTAGCTGCCGTCCTCCAAAATACCCGGAGTGTATCTGCCAAGGGCAAGCGCCCCCCTGTCATCACCGCCGACGTCTATAACTCCAAGCATATCTTTGTTATCTAAAATAGCATAGGTGTCGGGCGGAAGCGCGGGCAAATCCACATTTGAATTCGCGAATTCGGAAGAAATAAGCCTTATGCCGTTATCACGCAACACATCAGCGCTGTCTTTTGTCCGGAAATACGGATTTACAATATCAAGGTCCGCAAGCGAAACAGCTTTTCCGGGATACTTTTCACGAAGCGCAAGCGCGTAGTTGACCGCAATGTTCGTTTTTCCGCTGCCGTAATGTCCCGCGAAAACCACAATTCTTTTATCTGTTAAAACTTCTTTCATAATCTTAAAGCGTTACCGTCCAGCCGAAGGTATCTTCAAGAGTTCCGTTCTGAAGCCCTGTTATGGTATCATAAAGCTTTTGGCTTACAGGTCCTATATCTCCGCCGTTTATCGTCATAACATCGTCTTTATAACGAAGCTTGCCCACAGGTGAAATAACCGCAGCCGTGCCTGTTCCGAAAACTTCTTCAAGAGCGCCGGATTTCTGCGCGGCGATAAGCTCGTCCACGGATATTTTTCTTTCCTCAACCTCGTAGCCCCAGCTCTTACATACATTTATAACGGAATTTCTTGTTATACCGGGCAAGATACTTCCACTGAGCATGGGAGTAACAATTTTGCCGTTGATTTTGAAAAAGATATTCATAGCGCCGACTTCTTCAATATACTTACGCTCAACACCGTCAAGCCAAAGTACCTGAGAATATCCGTCGTCATGAGCCTTAACCTGCGCCGCAAGGCTCGCCGCGTAGTTGCCGCCTGTTTTAGCGAAGCCTATACCGCCTCTTACGGCTCTTACATACTCGTCCTCAATCCATATGCCGACAGGCGCAAGACCGCTTGCGTAATAAGCGCCGCTCGGAGAAAGTATAATTATGAAAAGATAGGTTTTTGAAGGCGCAACACCAAGAAAATCGTCTGTCGCGATAACAAAGGGACGAACATAAAGCGATGTTCCGGGCTCTGTCGGAACCCAATCGCTGTCAACCTCAACAACAGTTTTAACCGCCTGTACGAAATCCTCCTCCGGGATTCTCGGTATGCAAAGTCTGTCATTTGAAGCGTTTGCTCTTTTTGCGTTCATATCGGGACGGAAAAGCCTTACCTTGCCGTCTTTTCCCTTATAAGCTTTTAAACCCTCAAACATTTCCTGTCCGTAATGGAAAACCATACTTGCCGGCGAAAGAGAAAGATTCTGATAAGGAATGACTCTCGCGTCATGCCAGCCTTTACCCTCGGTATAGTTCATAACGAACATATGGTCAGTGAAAATTTTACCGAAGCCGAGAGGACCTTTAAAGTCCGGAATTTGTTTTGGTGATTTTGTCTTTTCAATTCTGATGTCCATTTTAAAAACTCCTTTATAAAAATTTTTATTATTTACATTTAAAAAACCCGTAACCCCATGCGGTTACGGGCTGTAAAGACAGAAATAAAAATGCGAAAAAAGCAAATTCACTATCTTCTATAAAAGCGCATAACTCGCAGTGGTATTCGTCACGACCTTAATAATCAGGCTCACGAATATCACGACTGCAAGGGCTATGACATTAATAGAAGCGATTGCAAGCATTTTTGTTTACTCCTTAAGCTAATAATCAATTTTATTTTATTATAATTATAACACCAAAAGCCGTAAATGTCAATATTTTTTACAAATTTTTTCGTTTTTTTTAAATTTTTAAAACTAAGGAAAGTTTTAACAGCGAAGCGGCGCGGTTTTCAGGAAAATCAATGCCTGTGGCACGCTTCGCAGTTTCCTTTACATTTGCCGACAAGCTCTTCCGGAAGCTCCCTTCCGGTTTTTTCAAAATAATTTGTAAGAGCGGCGGCGATTGCCTCTTCCGCAAGCACGCTGCAATGTATTTTTTGAGGAGGTAAGCCGCCGAGCTTATCCATAACCTCTTTATTCGTAAGCTTCATAGCCTCAAAAACCGACTTGCCTTTTACAAGCTTCGTTGCCATAGAGCTCGTCGCTATTGCCGCTCCGCAGCCGAAGGTTTTAAATTTTATATCGGTTATGATATCGTCATCTATTTTCATATATATTTTCATTATATCGCCGCAGACTGCGTTTCCCACTTCACCCACGGCATCCGCGTTTTCTATCTCTCCGACATTCGAGGGATTGTTAAATTCTTCCATAACTTTTTCGGAATACATTTTTTTGCTCTCCTTTTACGCTTTATTTTTAATTACTTCTTCATAAAGAGGTGACATTTTTCTTAATCTATCGACAATTTCAACAAGGCTTTCCACGACATAATCAATATCCTCCATTGTGGTTTCCTCTCCTATCGTCAGACGGAGTGAGCCGTGGGCAATTTCGTGCGGAAGCCCTATTGCAAGCAGCACGTGTGACGGGTCAAGAGAGCCTGACGTGCAGGCAGAACCGCTTGATGCCGCAATTCCTTTAAAATCAAGGCTTAAAAGCAAGGCTTCGCCTTCAATAAATTTAAATGAAAAATTGACATTATTCGGCAGACGCTGTGTTCTGTGACCGTTCAGTTTTATATAAGGGATTTTTTCCTCAATTTTTTCAATAAGATAATCTCTCATTGTGGAAATATACGCCGCTTTTTCTTCAATTCCTTCCATCGCGATTTCCATTGCCTTTGCAAAGCCCACAATTCCCGCGACATTTTCCGTACCGCCCCGCCTGCCGCGTTCCTGCGCTCCGCCGTCAAGGAAAATATCGGGACGTACACCGGAGCGTATATAAAGCGCTCCCACGCCTTTTGGCCCGTAAAGCTTATGCGCCGACATTGACATCATATCAATATTCATTTCCTTAACGTCAATTTTAAGCGCTCCCGCCGCTTGAACCGCGTCGGTATGAAAAACAATTTTATGCGCTTTCGCGATTTCACCTATCGCCGCAATATCCTGCACCGTGCCGATTTCATTATTCGCAAACATAATACTGATAAGCACGGTATCGGGGCGAATCGCTTTTTCAACGTCCTCCGGACTTATAATTCCGTATTCATCGGGCTTTATATATGTTACCTCAAAGCCTTCTTTTTCAAGAGCCGCGCAGGTGTGAAGCACCGCGTGATGCTCAATTGCCGATGTAATAATGTGCCTTCCCCTATCCTTATACGCGCGCGCCGTACCTTTTATTGCCCAGTTATCCGCCTCTGTTCCGCAACCCGTAAAATATATTTCGTTTGCTTTCGCGCCGATTGCCGCGGCAATTTTTTCTCTTGCGGCATTTACCGCTTCACGGTTATCTCTCCCGATACCGTAGATTGATGAAGGATTTCCATAGTGCTCAACAAAATAAGGCAACATCGCCGCAAGCACTTCAGGCTTAACCGGTGTAGTTGCCGCATGGTCAAAATATATTGTTCTTTTATTCATAAAAATCATTCCTTTTTTTGCTTTAAAAACATTATATACCTTTTCAGTATGAATTGCAATGGTAAATATGACGAAAAAAAGACTAAATTCATATAACTTTTGTATGTTTTAATTACGGCAGCATTTCAGCCGCCGTAATTATCATCAACAAGCAAATTTTCAGACGTGCCCGCCAAAACCGCAAGCTCATCACAGCGCTCGTTTTCGGGATTTCCCGCATGCCCTTTCACCCATATGAAATTCACCTCGTGAATTTGCAAAAGAGCCAGCAGGCGCTGCCACAAATCAACATTCAAAGCCGGCTTGTTGTCGGATTTTTTCCAGCCTTTTTTCTGCCAGCCATATACCCAGCCTTTTGTTACGGAATCGACAAGATATTTCGAATCGGAATAAAGGTCAACCCTGCACGGCATTTTAAGCGCTTCAAGCCCCGTTATTGCGGCAAGAAGCTCCATTCGGTTGTTTGTTGTAAGCCTGTAACCCGCCGAAAGCTCCTTCCTCGCGTCACCGTATTTTAAAACAACACCGTAACCGCCGTTACCGGGATTGCCGCTGCACGCGCCGTCCGTGAAAATTTCAACAAACTTTTTTTCCATATCTCTTTATACCTTTCCTGCCTATATTTCGCTGTACGCTCCGAGAAACTTAAACTCGCTGTTTAAAACGGACATTTCCGAAAGAACGCTTATAAACTCCTTTGAATATACGGAAACCGCCATTTCAAGGTAAAACTTAAACTCAAAATCCTTGCCCGGAATAGGTCTGCTTTCGATTTTTGTAAGATTTATGCCTGCCGCCGCGAATTTCGATATAAGCTCATAAAGAGCGCCGGGCTTATGCGAAAGCGTTGTAATAACGGAAATTTTGTTCGCGCCGGGATATATTTCGGGCTTTTTTGATATGCAGACAAAACGGGTATAATTATTGTCGCTGTCAGCAATTTTTTCCTTAACAATTTCAAGTCCGTAAATATCGGCGCATACGGGCGAAGCAACCGCCGCAATATCGTTTCTTTCGGACTGCGCGACGGTTTTAGCGGCAATAGCCGTGTTTTCGCACGCCGTAATTTTTACGCCGAGTTTTTTAAGAAAATCCGTGCATTGTCCGAGCGCCTGTGTATGTGAAATCACTTCTTTTATTTCTCCGTGACCGGGCTTTGCGAGAAGCGCGTGACATACCTGTGTTTTTACAGATTTAACAATGCTGAAACCGTATTCGCCGAGAAGGTCAACAACCTCTGTAACCGAGCCGTAAACACTGTTTTCGACAGGAAGCACACCGTAACGGCACATACCGCTTCCGACAGCGTCAAAAACACCTTTAAAGTCCGTGAAATACATTTCTGTCGGCAGCGAGAACAGTTTTTCGCACGCCGCCTGAGAATATGAGCCTTCCGTACCCTGAAAAGCTACCGTTGCGGAAGACGGCAAATCTTTTTCTGTTTCTTCAAGTGTAAGTTTTATTTTTTCAAGTAACGGGGAATTTTTATAAATTTTAGAACACTGATAGCTGCGGCTTACATCAAAAAGAGTGTTATAAAGCGTTTTCGCATAAATCGCAAGCTCCGGAGAAACCGCCTTTGTTACCCTGTCCGTTATTTCTCTTTCCCTTGCCGTATTCATAATCATAAGACCTTTTTCAGCCTTATACTCCGCAACCTTTTCCGCTGCCCGCATACGCTTTTCAAATAGTTTTACAAGCTCGTTATCCACTTCGTCAATTTCGCTTCTTATTTTCTCAAGTTTCATTCTTAATTTTCCTTTCTTTTTGAAAAATCATCC
>CACZTG010000238.1 GCA_902783995.1 uncultured Ruminococcus sp.
GAGGTCCCGGTGAAACACAGCTTGAAACAGACAGACGTCATATTAGACGAAGAATAGAAAAACTGCAAAATGAGCTTTCGGAGGTTGAAAAACGCCGCAAGCTTGCAAGAGAAAGAAGAAACAAAGACGGTTTTTTGAGTGTTGTTCTTGCCGGATATACAAACGCCGGTAAATCAACTCTTATGAACGCTCTTACAAGTGCGGGGGTACTATCCGAAAATATGCTTTTTGCAACACTTGATCCCACCGCGCGGGCGCTTGAACTGCCAAACGGACAAACTGTAATGCTGCTTGATACGGTAGGTTTTATAAGAAAGCTCCCACACCACCTTATCAAAGCGTTTCGCTCAACTCTTGAAGAAGCGGCAGAGGCTGATTTAATTCTTGTTGTAAGTGATATTTCCGATTCGGAATATCTTTCGCAGCTAAATGTTTCTTTAAAACTTCTTGATGATATAGGCTGCAGAGATACGCCTATAATAAAAGTCTTTAACAAATGTGATATAAATGGCGAGTGGCGCAAAAATGACGATGAAAACGTTTATATTTCCGCCTTTGACGGCAGAGGAACGGATGACCTTCTTAAAATTATATCGAAAAGGCTTTCGGGAAGTTTTATAAATGCCGAGCTGCTTATCCCCTACGCCGAAGCATCTGTTTTATCTTTTATACGCGATAACGGTAAAATTATTTCTGAGGTTTATACCGAAAACGGCATAAGCGCCAAAGTCATTACCGACAAAAAATTCGCATATAAATTTAAAGATTTCGAGGTGAAAAAGTGATTACCGAATATAAAACCATACTCACCCCGTCTGAAATTGAATTTACAGAAAAAAAATCAAGGTTTATCGGCTACGCGGCTCCTGTTATTAACGAAAACGAAGCGCTTGATTTTGTAAAAACAATAAAAGCAAAACACCGCGACGCGACACACAATGTATATGCTTATACAACAAGAGATAATAATATCAGCCGTTACACTGATGACGGCGAACCCTCCGGGACAGCAGGGCTTCCCGTGCTTGACTCTTTGCGAAAAGCAGGTTTTACCGATGCGGCGATTGTTGTTACAAGATATTTCGGCGGTACACTTCTCGGCACAGGCGGTCTTGTTAAGGCATATTCCGCGGCAGCTTCAAAAGCTCTCGCCGCCGCAAAGCCTGTTATAAAGCGATTGTCTAAAATTTATAAAATTATTTGCCCTTATGATTTGCACGGCTCGCTTGAATACAGCTTATTGAAAAATAATTTTAAAATTGAGGATACCGTTTTTACGGACAAAGTTACAATTACTGTCGGTATTCCCTTTGAAAATGCGGAATTACTTGAAAAAACCGTTGTTTCCGTTACAAGCGGAAAATCAAAAGCAGAGTTAATAGGCGAAAATTTTGTTAATTCGGATATTTTAAATTGCGATAATAGTGAATAATTTATTAAAAAAATAAAAAAATATTCAGGAGGTACAAAAAATGAAGTATGTAGATTTAAACCAGTTAAAAAAATACGTTCCGGATATTCCCGATATTGATATCAGAGAATATTTTTCGGAAATGGAAAAAAAGGAGCTTGTAAAATACAGTCTTATTGCCGGTGCTGCCGGCGCGCTTACCGTGACGGCGGCGGTTATACTGCTGCGAAAGATGAAAAAACGTAAAAAAGTTCAGGTTGTTGAAGTAGATGCCGAAAAACTTGATTAATTTTAAAATAAGGAGGAAATGAAAATGAATTTATACCCTGTAAAAAAAGACCACACAAAAGCAGCTTTCGCTTTGGGGCTTGGTATGGGCGTGGCTGCTGCTGCAGCAGGAATGTACGCATGGAAAAAATTCAAAGAAACCCACCCCGATTTCAGTCTTAAAGATTATTGTGATAAATGCGGAATACTTTCCGACGAATGTGATATTTCCTGCGATGACGATTGCGAAAACTGTCCGAATAATCAACCCTCATATGAAGAAACGGAAAATGATATAGAAAGCAATATTGAAGATATCGAAATTGATATGACGGGCAGCGATGATGAGGAAGAATCTTCCGAAGACGATGAAGACGGCGGGAGAAACCTCACCGGCGTAAATATGATATCAGCAGCCGACGCTTATAAAAAAGCATTGAATATCGCAAAATCCATATACGGTGAAAAAACCGAGCTTAAATCCGAAGGCTCAGGAAACAATATTCTTTTAACAAACGACGGTAAAACAAGAAACTGCTATATGTTCTGGATTGCTTCCGAAAGCGATGATGTAACGCCCGTTGCCGTTTTATATGTTGATGTTATAACCGGTGAGGTATTTGACAATTCCGAAAAAGATATGAAAAAGCTCAGCGATTAATTAAATTTTAAAACATAAAAGTATCTCAAAAGAAGCGTTTTATTAAGACGCTTCTTTTTCACATTACAGCACTTTCCGGCATAGTATAGTTGTGAACAGTTCCAAAAAAGGAGAGTGCTTATGACCTCAAAAATTGCTTTTATAGGCGGCGATATACGTATGCCGGAAGCGGCAAAATTTGCCGCAAAAAAATTTGATAATATTACGGTTTACGGTTTTGATAACTTTAAATATTGCTATGACTGTTTTGGAATAAGACAAGAAAACAATCTTATACAGGCTCTTGAAGGTGCGGATGTCGTTGTTCTTGGTTTGCCGTACAGCGCGGACGGCAAAAATATTTTTGCTCCGTACTCTGAAAAAAGCGTACCTATTGATGATGTGATTTCACAGCTTAAAGACGGCGCAAAAATTTTCGGCGGTATGTTCAACCGTTACATAGAAGAAAAAGCCGCAGAAAAAAACATAAAATGCTATGATTATTTTAAACGTGAGGAATTAACCCTAAAAAACGCTCTGATAACTGCCGAAGGAGCTCTGGCTGTAGCAATGAATGAAACGCCGCATACAATACATTCAAGCTGTTGTCTTGTTATCGGTTACGGAAGAATAGGAAAAATGCTTTCGGATATGCTTCATAAACTTAACGCAAATGTATCTGCTTCTGCAAGAAAAGAAAGTGACCTTGCTCTTATTGAGTGCAGCGGCATAAAAGCTGTAAAAACAAATGAAATCGAAAGAAACATTGCGGATTATGATATTATATTTAATACCGTTCCTGTTTGTTTACTTACAAAAGATATTTTAGAAAATGTGCGTGACGATACGCTTATAATTGACCTTGCGTCAAAACCTGGTGGAATGGATTTTGAAAGCGCAAGGTATCTTGGTAAAAAAATAATATGGGCAACATCACTTCCGGGAAAGGTTGCGCCGGAAACGTCCGGAAAAATCATCTCGGATACTGTTTATAATATATTGAATGAGTAAAAAAGGAGGTGAAGCAATGATTTCATTAAACGGACTGCGTGTTGGCTTTGCATTTACCGGTTCGTTCTGTATGCTATCAAAAACGCTTGAATCGCTTAAAACGACAGCAGGTTACGGAGCAGATATTACGCCTATTATGAGCGAAATCACAGCATCAACGGATACGCGTTTCGGCACATCCGATTATTTTAAAAATGAAATGCTTAAAATAAGCGAAAAAAGCACCGTGATTTCATCTATCAGAGATGCCGAACCGATAGGTCCGAAAAAACTGCTTGATGTTCTTGTAATTGCGCCATGTACAGGCAACACCCTTACCAAGCTTGCGTTAGGTATAACCGACAGCTGTGTTACTATGGCGGCAAAAGCGCATCTGCGTAACGGCAGACCTGTTATTATCGGTGTTTCTTCAAATGATGGTCTGAGCAATACAGCAAAAAATATCGGACTGTTAATGAATTATAAAAATGTGTACATTGTTCCGTACAGGCAAGATGATTTTGATAAAAAACCAACTTCAATTGTTTCTGACATGGAATTAATACCCCAAACAATAATATCGGCGCTTGACGGCAAACAGCTTCAGCCGCTGATTTTAATATAGTCAAAGAGGCTGCCGCGTTAAGCGGCAGCCTCTCATTTCCGGCGTCTAAAGACGCCAAAAAGATGTCCCTTTTGCCTTAGAGGCGGGACATCTGCGTTTGCTTTATGAATCATAGAATTTCCTTCCGTCATCTGTTATAAGCCTGTCTGATTCGGGATACTCAAAAATTTTCGGGTTTTCGGAATTTTTTTCAAGATAGTCAACAAATTCGCCCGCATACAATTTTGCCATTGCAAGATTGTGCATAAGATAATGCCCGCAATTCACCGGTGTGGCACCGGGAACTTCCTTTGCATCATTTACCGATTTAAAAGCATTCAGTATAAGCTCATAAATTTCCCGTGCAGAACGGTTATTCTTCAGAATAAGATAAAACCCTGTCAGGCACCCCATAGGTCCCCAATAGATAATTTCTTCTTTCCATTCGGGGTCATTTCTGAGCGTTGTAGCTATGATATGTTCAAGAGAATGCATCGCCGCAACATCTATTACCGGCTCCCTATTAGGTCTTTTCAGCCGTATATCATATGTCGTTACAATATTATTTCCTATTCTGTCTTCACGGCTAATAAAAATGCCGGGAACAATTTTCGTATGATCTACAGAAAAACTTTGTATCAAATTCATATTCATATCTCCTTTTTCATATAAAAATATACAATATTATTAATTTATAATCAATCCTATATTTTTACTTTTCCGTCTGAACCAATAGGTATTCCGCTCATTTCGGAAAATCTTTTTAGAATTGTACCTTCCGTTTCCTTACACGGCCAACCGAAGCTTGAATGAGGCTTGCCATAGCCAAGCGTGACGGGCATAAATTCAAGAGCCTTCATAATACCGTTCCGTCAAAATCAAGCTCTCCGTCTTTATCGGGCAATTCATAGACTGCTTTAACCGAACTGATATACTCGGCATTAAGAGTTGTTTTACTCGCAATTTCCTACTGCTGTAATTTTCTTAAACGTTTTCTCCTTATTCAAAATAATGCATAACTACATCTTTAACTATATTAAATCCTATCGGAAGGCTTGACTTTTCAACCCATTCCTCTCTTGTATGGGCACCGCCGCCCATATAAGCCCCCGCGCATACCGCAGGTACTCCCATAAAATGCGGAATATTACAGTCGGTTGAGCTTGAATGTTCGGAAATTTCAAGCCCGGTATGACCGCCTTGTATTTTCTTTAACAAGTCTGTCATTTCCTGCATTTTATTCTTATCAACATTCCTCATACATGGCCTGTCGCCTACAAGCTCTGCCGTAACCTCGCCGCCGAGAGATTTCATATACTCAAAAATTTCTTCAAATTTTCCTTTCATATACATAAGATTTTCATAGGATACGCTCCTGTATTCGCAAATCATTTCAGCATTTTGTGCTATTGTATTTACGGATGTTCCTCCCGAAACAAGCCCTACGTTATACGTAGTTTTTCCGCCCTCTTTCGGCACTTTCAAATCGTAAATTCTGCTTATTCCTCTTGACAAAATATCAATGGCGTTTCTGTTTCCGAATTTAGAATAAGAATGTCCGCCTTCGGTCTTTACGCTGACTTTATATCTGTGAGAACCCACGCTGACATTCGCAATTTTGTTGTATAACCCGTCAAACGTATAAAAAGCAACAACATGCTTTCCGTATTTTTCCATAACGGCTTTTGTACCTTTTAAATTTCCAAGACCTTCTTCACAGGAATTAAATACAAATAAAAGCGAATACTTAGGCTCCTTTTTTAAATCGGTTATGTATTTTAATGCTGACATAAGCATTGCAACGCACGCCGTATCGTCACCGCAGCCCGGACAATACACATTTTTTTCATCCTCATAAAAAGGCATAGGCTCCGTGTCGGGAAATACAGTATCGGTATGCGCTTCAAATACTACTGTATCGGGTGATTTTCCGTCTGTTTTTACTATAACATTTTTAGCTTCGTCAATTTCCGCGTTTATTCCCCACCCGTCAAGAACCTCCGCTATATATTCCGCTCTTTTTTCTTCGTGATGTGAAGGCGCCGGGATAACGCAAAGCTCACGCCACAGCTTATCGGTCAGCTCATAATACTCCTGCATTTCTATAACCGTCCTTTCAATTTTCGCATAATATCTTCCCGCCCGCTTCGGTTACTTTTTTTGTCTCCCGCAGTCATTGTTATAATTCCGATTAAAGTTGATTTTTTCTCCCGGAAAAACAAATTCCGAAACTGCGCAGAACAAAGGAAGAAGCGACAGAATAACAGACACCGTACCGCAAAGCTCATTAAAAAATGCAGCGCAAGAACATCGGTTACATCAACGTTATTTGTCAGCCTGCTTGTGAAAAAATGCAGCTCCCGTAAATTTTTTTAATATCGCAAAAGCATATATAATAAAATCCAAATAATTTGCCTCTTCTTCGACTATAATATAGCACAAAATTGTCCTTATGTCAAGGACAATTTTTCATGAAATCACATAAAATAATATATTTAAAAATATCAATCAGTGACAGGTCTTTTGCAATTTTTATATTATTTTTTTAAGCTCAGCCAAATTCTTTATTAAATTATATCTTAAACGAAAAAAGCTATCAGCGCTCATCGTTTAGCAAATCACCCTTATCGGATATATAACCACATTCAATCATACATTTTATAACCTTTTCCTGCCTGTTTTTCGCAAGCTCGGGATTTACCTTCGGTGAATAAACCGACGGGGCATTCGGTACTCCCGCCAGAAGCGTACATTCATCACCCGTCATATCTGCAGGCTTTTTGCCGAAATAACCTTCAGCCGCGTCATATATACAATAATATCCGCTTCCGAAATATATTATATTGGCGTAAAATTCAAGTATATCTTCTTTTTTGTATTCCTTTTCAATTTTGCTTGCCATGAAAATTTCCGCTATTTTCCGCTGAAGAGTATAATCCTTCGGAAAATACATATTTTTAGCAAGCTGCTGAGATATGGTGCTTCCGCCTTCAAGCATTTCTTTAGCTCTTATATCATTGTAAATTGCCCGTGCGGCTCCGATAAAATCGAAACCTTTGTGTTTATAGAAACGCCTGTCCTCAACCGCGACA
>CACZTG010000239.1 GCA_902783995.1 uncultured Ruminococcus sp.
AAATGAGATTAGCAATGTTGCAAAGGAACTTGGAGGCATCGGCGGCAGATTTGGTGCGGACAGATTTGATATATACTGTCTGCATTCCGATGAATATGACCATATTCTTGACCGTCTTCAAACCAAGCTAAACAAAATGATGCCAAACGCAAGTATACGCATCAGAATGGGCGTTATGCCATGGAGCGAGGAAGTTGAGCCTATACAGCTTTTTGACCGTGCAAGAACGGCGTGCAATATGGCACGCGGAAATAGCAAGCAATTGATAGTTTTTGATGACGCAATACTTGACCGTGAGCTATTTGAACAAAAGCTGCTAAATGACTTAAATCGTGCTATTTCCAATTACGAATTTGAGGTATATTATCAGCCGATATATGATATAAGCTCAGGTAATCCAAAGCTTATGAGTGCCGAAGCCTTGATTCGCTGGCGGCATCATGAACTTGGTTTTTTGACGCCGAGTAAATTTATACCGCTGTTTGAGAAAAACGGCAAAATTTATGAAATAGATAAATATGTGTGGGCGCAGGCGTCAAGACAGCTTGCCCGGTGGCGCGCAAAATACGGAATTTCTTTCCCGATTTCTCTCAATCTCTCGAGAATAGATATTTTTTATCCGTCGATTGAGAGTACCCTCTACGATATACTTTCTCGCGACGGGTTGACGCCTGATGCGTTCAATCTTGAAGTAACCGAAACCGCATATACCGAAAACTCCGATCATCTTGTGCGGGTAGTAAAAAATCTTAGGGAAAAGGGCTTCAAGGTCGAAATGGACGATTTCGGAACGGGATATTCTTCGCTTAATATGCTGTCGGAAATGCCGATAGACGCTCTTAAAATGGATTATGGGTTTGTTCGCCATATAGAAGACGACAGCAAGCATACAAAGCTTGTGGCATTGATACTCGACACCGCAAAAAGCCTGAACATTCCGGCAATAGCGGAAGGCGTTGAAACGGAGCAACAACTTAAGCTTTTGAAAGAGCTTGGTTGCTCATTGGTGCAGGGGTATTATTTCTCACAGCCGCTTAATTCTAACGAATTTGAGACTCGTATTTTGCAGAGTCCCGATCAGCTTTAAACATACATATCAAGTGCGAGGTAAAATAAAATGAAATCATTACGAACAAAAATTACTGTTATAACACTTTTTGTTGTTGTCTTTGCCGTAACTGTTGTTACGGCTATGAGCGTATTTTTCATAAGAAAGACAGAACACAAAAAGTCTGATCAGCTCCTTCTTCTCCTATGTGATACGGGCGAAAGAAATCTTGAATACTATTTCGGTAGTGTGCAGAGATCTGTTGAAAATGTTGCGGCGTTTGTTGAGGCTGACCTTGACGGCACAGATGATGAGAATCTGTCACGCCATATGAATGATGCCCATGCGTTTTTTGAGCAGATGGCATATAAAACCAATGGTGTACTTACCTATTACTACCGCATAGATCCGACGGTCTCGGAAAATGTCAAGGGATTCTGGTACACAAATCTTGACGGTGAAGGCTTTACAGAGCATGAAGTGACCGACATCACCTTGTATGATACATCGGACACATCAAGCTTAGTTTGGTTTACCGTTCCGAAATACGAAAATAAGCCTATTTGGCTTCCTCCGTATATCACCGACAACCTTGATATGAAGGTTATTTCCTACAATGTGCCAATCCATTATAGAGGACAGTTTATCGGCGTGGTAGGGATTGAAATAGATTATACTACTATGGCAAAGCAGGTTGATAACATAAGGCTTTACGATAACGGTTACGCATTTTTAAATGATAGCGACGGAACGATTTTTTACCATCCGAGAATTGATGTATCGCAGCTTACGGAAGAAACAATGCCCAAAGTCCCCGAAGGCTTACTTAGCCAAAATACCTTCATAACATACAAATTTGATAAGGTAGAAAGAGAGGCTGCATGGCTGCCTCTTTCCAACGGTATGCGTCTTAATGTATCCGTACCTGTTTCGGAAACGGAGGGAGATTGGAAGTTGCTTATACTCAATATTCTTATAGTCGCTATTGAGGTGCTTATAATAGCAAGCCTGTTTACAATGTACTATACAAAGCGCATCGCAAAGCCTTTGAAACAATTAACAGAGGCAGCGGAGCAAATCGACAGAGGCAACTATGACTATATTTTAGAATATGACGGACATGATGAGCTTGGAAAGCTCACAAGCACATTTAAACGATTGTCGAGCCATATGAAAGAGCATATAAGCAGTTTAAATCAGAAGGTTTTCGTAGACGCACTTACTAATGTTAAAAATAAAGGCGCATTTTCCGATTTTACGGATGATTTGCAAAATCGCATAAATATAAGTGACGCAGAGCTCGAATTTGCCATAGGTATGTTTGACTGTGACGACCTCAAATTGATCAACGACCGCTACGGTCATGAAAAAGGCGATAGATATTTAAAGACGGCAAGCCGTGCTATATGCAGCGTATTCCAGCATAGTCCCGTATTCAGAATAGGCGGCGATGAGTTTTCCGTTATCCTTATGAATGAAGACTATTATAACAGGGAAGAATTGGTACATAAGTTCAAAAAAATGGCAGACAATATAAGCGGTTCTGTAAAAAATAAATGGGAGCAGGTAAATGTTTCTATGGGTATCGCGGAATATGAGCCTGAAAACGATTCATCTGTTGCCGATATAGTACGCCGTGCGGACAAACATATGTACGAAGACAAGCAAAGTCGAAAAAAACAAGCTTAATGGGGGAAAAAGTTATGACAAATAGAAAACTTATACGCTTATTTGTTATATCTATGCTGCTTTTCGCTGTTTGCACTGCAGCCGTGTCTCGAATATGTGTATTTGCGGACACTCCCAGCAGGACTGTACGCGTGGGGTGGTATGAATCGCCCTTTAACAAAACGGACGAATCCGGTCGTCGCAGTGGATTTGCCTATCAGTATCAGCAAAAGATTGCCGCATACTCCGGCTGGAAATACGAGTATGTGGAGGGAAGCTGGACAGAACTTTTAGATATGTTAAAGAATGGAAAAATCGACCTTATGAGCGATGTTTCCTATACAGAGGAGCGGGCAAAGGATATGCTTTATTCCTCTGAACCAATGGGCAGCGAGGACTACTTTATTTTTGTAGCACCGGAGAATACTGAGATAAGGCAAAACGATTATTCAACCTTTAACGGAAAGCGGATAGGCATAGTCAAAGGCAGTATTCAGGTAGGGTTTTACAAAGATTGGGCGGAGAAGAACGGTGTCCTAGCAGAGCTTGTGGAGCTGACAGGCACGGAATTTGAAAATGTTGACGCCCTTGATAACGGGAGCATAGATATGTATGTTTCTACCGACACATTCAGCGATGTAGCGCGGACTGTGCCGATATGCAAGATAGGCTCCTCTGATTTTTTCTTTGCCGTAAACAAGAACCACCCCGACATTCTTGCCGAACTGGACACGGCTATGAGCCGTATTCAGAGCGAAAATCCGTACTTTTATCAACAGCTTTATTCAAAATACATAGGTACCTCAGGCGCAGGTATGTATCTAAGTGTCGAGGAAAAGGAGTGGCTTGACACACATAAAACGATACGCGTGGGTTATCAAGACAATTACCTTTCTTTTTGCGCGAAGGACTCCAAAACGGGCGGGCTTACTGGTGCTTTAAAGGACTATCTGGAAATAGCGTCAGACTGCCTTATAAATGCACATATAGATTTTGAGACTTATGCTTATCCCACCGCAGCTGCTGCACTTGAAGCCATAAAAAATGGCGAAATAGACTGTATGTTCCCTGCTAATCTAACCGATTATGACGGCGAAACTGAAGGCTTTTTTATGACGCCTCCGCTTATGAGTACCGATATGTCTGCGGTTGTATCAGAATCCAAGCATAAGGATTTTTTGAAAAAGGAAAATATTACGGTTGCCGTAAATATTGGCAATCCGAACTATAACCTGTTTTTACAGGAACATTTTCCTGACTGGCGCGCTATTTATTTCAAAAACACGCCGGAATGCTTAAAGGCGATTTCAGAGGGTAGGGCGGACTGTCTTTTGATAAGTAACTACCGCTTTAATAACATATCAAAGCTTTGCGAAAAATATCATCTGGTAACGGTATCCACAGGCGTTGAAATGGACTACTGCTTTGCTCTTGACCGCAAAAATGCTCTGCTTTATTCTATTTTGACCAAGATAACAAATGCTGTTCCTGACTCTTCTGTAAATGCAGCTCTTTCGTATTATTATACCGAGGACGCCAAGCTAAGTGTTTCGGATCTGATGCGAAAGCATCTTGGCACTATCATTTCCCTGACTTTGGCAATTATGCTTGCCATACTGTTCCTTCTGTTATATAACGCGAGTGTTAAAAAGGAAGCAGAAAGCAGGCGCAAGCTTATCGAGGCTACTCAAACAGACGAGCTTACCGGGCTATATACAAAAGCATTCTTTACAGAATATGCAAACCGTATGTATTTTGAAGATCCTGATAAGCACTTTGACGCCATAGTTGTCAATATCAACGGCTTTCATACGGTAAACGCCATTAACGGATACTTGTTCGGAGACAGCGTGCTTAAAGCTCTCGGAAGCGAAATAAGTAAATTCTTATCTGAAAATGAAGGCATCGCAGGGCGTTTTGAGGCTGACCACTTTGCAATTCTCTGCTCGCATTTTGAGGATTACGAAGTCTTATATAAGAAATTGCAGAAAAAAATCGAGGCATTGTCTGCAAATGGTGAAATACGCTTGCGTATGGGCATAAGACCGTGGCAGAAGGGAGTTTCGCCTCAACATTTGATAGAGCAGGCTCTTGCTGCTTGCAATATTGCTCGCAGAAAGATTAAGACATACCTTGTAGTTTTTGATGACAATATGCTAAAACAGGAAGACCGCAAAATGCGGATTTTGAACGATTTTCCGCGCGCTTTAAAGGAGCGGGAATTTGAGGTATATTATCAGCCAAAATACGATATACAGGCGGAAATGCCTGAATTATACGGCGCAGAGGCTTTGGTGCGCTGGCATCATCACGAGTTGGGATTTATTTCCCCCGGCGAATTCATACCTCTCTTGGAGGAAAACGGGACTACGGAAGCTGTTGACATCTATGTCTGGAAGGAAGCGGCAAGGCAGGCGGCGATGTGGCAGAAAAAATTCGGTCGATTGATACCGATTTCAATCAACCTTTCCCGTCTTGATGTATTCGACCCGACTATCGAGCATATTCTGGACGGCATTCTTGAAGAAAACGGACTTGATCACAATGCTATCAGCTTAGAGATCACAGAATCAGCATATTCTGAAAATACCGATGAGATTTTATCTGTTATCGAAACACTTCACAAAAAGGGATATAAGATAGAGATGGACGATTTCGGCACAGGCTATTCGTCCCTGAATATGCTTTATTCTATGCCGATAGATGTGCTTAAAATGGATAGAACTTTTGTCAATAATATAGAGCATAGCGAAAAGAAACTGCATTTTTTAGAGATGATACTCGATATTGCAAATAAGCTTAATGTGCCCGTAATTGCCGAAGGAGTAGAAACCGAGGCGCAATATATGCTTTTAAAACAAGCGGGCTGCGCATATGCGCAAGGATTTTATTTCCATAAACCGCTACCGGTTTATGAATTTGAAACACAGGTTATAGAAAACAGGAATACTTTCCCAGAAGACGAAAAATGAGAAAACGCCTAATGGGTAATTATCAGCCTAAAAAGGGTGTACAAAGTAAAGAAGATGGAATATGCATTTTTTAAGTAATGAGAGATTGTAAAAACAATCTCTTTTTTATTACAATTATATTACAAATCAAAATATTTTTGGTCAAAAAGGGAAAAAACCTCCCTATTATAAATAAATTGTTTTAATTTTGCAGGGGTTATAAACAAATTACATTCGGGATTACTTTTGATTACATACTCAAATTCCTTTTGCTGATATTGTTCATCTTCTGTTGCCATTACCGAAAGTCTGCCCCTAATCATAGGTGCAATTATGTGGAATACCGTCTGTTCTGTGCTGAAATTTCTTGCGATTGTCATAACCGCACTTGCTGCGTCGTCAATAGGTGTAAATTCTAAATATAAGTCCATAAGATATTCGGGAAATATGCCTAAATTCAAAACTGCTCTTAATCTATTCAAAAAGGCGTTAGATTCGTGATTTTTTTGGAATTTGGCATCGGAAAACCTGTTCGTAAGGTTTCCCATTCGCATAATATTCGCTTTCAGACCGTTTGCCATTTCTTCAAGAATTGTTTTTTCGGCTTCAAACTTACTGCGGGCATAAACATTTTCAAGCGGCTGTTCAATATATAAACTGCTCTCGTAAAAATGCTTTTCTGTTTCACTTATATATCCGTCAAACTCGTCACCAAAACTATTTCCCGACACACTTAATGTTGATGTGTGAATCAGTTTGGCATCTGCCTTTTTGCAGAATTCAATCAGATTTTTTACAGTTTCAACATTTATTTCGTAAAAATATTTATACGAACCATAATGCTTAACACTTGCTGCCGCATTAAACACGGTTGATACATTTTTTATCAGCTGTTCATATTCATTATCGGTCAAGCTTAGAAAATCTCTTAATGAATTACTGACAAAATTAATTCGGGATGGAATAACAAATTTTATATTTGGCGACCATTCGGAATTTAACAGCCTTTGCTATGAAATAGTAACGGAACTTAAAAAGGAGTATCCGCACATAAGACGAATACACTTCAGGAAAGACTATGAAGAAGCAAATGATTATACAATGGAAATATTGCTTAAAGGCTTTGAGGACAGCATTTGTCCAAAAGGCGTATCAAATGCAGGCATTGCAAGTTATGTGAAACGCAATCAAGCTATGATTCGGGAGAGCGATATTTGTGTGTTCTACTATGACGAAAACTATCTTCCCAAAAGGCGGAAGATGAACAAACACTCAATAAGCGATTATCAGCCTAAAAGCGGAACGGCTGTTGCATACGAATACGCTGTAAGTAAAAACAAGAAGATTATAAATATTTATTCAAATAAATAGTTCTTCCTCCCTATAACCGTCTTCATCGTTAATCCCGGGCAGGAGTGAAGTAAGCTGAACAAGACGCAGATTGTCATATTTTTTAGACATGTCCCAACAATAGTCGCTGAATCTATGCACAGAAAACAGTATATAGGTGCTGTTTTGTGTTGTATTGAAAGAGTCAGCGGCTTTTTTGAATCTCACAAAATTCTCTTTCGTAAAATGGTCGGTAAGAGAGCTGAAAATCTTAACAAAAATGGTATCCCCGCCGTAATCATAAATATAATCAAATACTTCGTCCTTGATTTTGACATTGTGGTAAATATTTTCGGATACCCAGAAATTACCTTCGGTATACCGTGGTGCAAATCTGCTGTTTAGAAGCCAGTATAAACACTCACGCTTGAATGTCCGCTTGAAAAGAACAGTATCTATGTACTTTTTTATCTTGTCGGGATGTATTTTTATCCCCATAAACTTATATCTATACCACATATAAAAATACTCGTTTGTGATTCTGTAACGGGAGTTTGCCGAAGAAATTAAACCTTTTTCGCAAATTACATTTAAGTATTTATCGCATTTATTAAGAGCAAATCCTGAAAATTCGGCAAGTTCGGAAAGCTTTGTTTTACCCAAAGCAATGCCGAGCATAAGTGTGTTATAGCTATCAGGCGTTCTGAATAAATCGCTGAAAATTCTTTCTGCAAGGTATGAATAGTAAAAGCCGTCCTTAAGAAACAGAGCGAGATTTTCATCAAACGAAAGTTCGGGATTATATAAATCTACCAAAGGAAGTATTCCTCCGGTTACTGAGCGCAGGCGTATAACATCTTCGTTTGAAAGCTGCGGATATATTTTTGCAATTTCTGCAGGGTGCAGGGGTGTGAACATATTCCTGCCACATTCATCTTTAATAAAAACAAATACACCTAAGTGCTTTGTGCCTTTAAAATGTTTCATAAGCTCATCTTGAAAACTGCTTTTCGTATTTTCCTTAAATGAATCAAAAAACACAACGGTGCTCCTATTTTTACAGTATTCGTAAAGCTGTGAAAAGAAAGAATTCCAGGAATTGCAATCCGAAAATATTTTCGGATATTTTTTTGCGAAGATTTTTAAGGCAAGGGAGTGTTCTGTGTTCTTAAACGAAAAATAAAGACAGCCGGAATGCGTATCGCAATATTTTAAAACAGAGGTTGTCTTTCCTGTGCCCGGAAATCCCGAAAGGGTTATTACCTCAAATTTTCTGCCATATTGGATTTTTCTCCGCTTTAAAATTATACCTTGCAGCATATCTGTATAAAAGTCTGTTGCTAACATAAAATCACTTCCAAAATTTATCATATCATAAGTTGATTGTATCATTTTTGAAAAGCAAAATCAAGTTTTTGCTAAATAATTATCAAAAAATCTTTCTTCTAAACCCGTTGAAAATATTAGGATTGCAGCAATATATTAAAAAAAGTAAAAAAAATTTTATAAAATAGCTGTAAAAATCCCCGAAACAGACCCATAAGATAGAGGGCAAATAGAATAATTTGCACTTATTACAACTAAATAACCAAACATCAAAATACATACGCAATAATGCGAGCAATACTGCAAAGGCGCCATAACCTTGTATGGACAAGCAGATGTCCGTATAAGCGAGCGATAAACTTTATGCTAGTTAGGCGGATTTGCAAACCGCTGTGCCAAGACCGTTATTGCCGACAATGATACACCCGCCTTGAACACGTCACAG